>NZ_JBFRQW010000031.1:0-87614 GCF_041472735.1 Vibrio sp. 10N.261.46.E11 | reverse complement strand
CTTGAAGGGATAAACAACAAGATAAAGCTAATCAAGCGAATGGGGTATGGATATCGAGATACAGACTACTTCTTCTTAAAGATAAAAGCGGCTTTCCCCGGAAAGCCGCGATGAACCTTTTTTATTGCTAGCAGGGGGTGAGCGTTCGGTTATACCGCGCCTTCAAAGCCCATTTGTCGCCACGCTTCGAATGCAATAATAGCAACCGCGTTAGATAGGTTGAGGCTACGCGCATCTGGCATCATTGGAATACGAATGCGTTGTTCCATTGGCATGCTTTCGATGAACTCTGCAGGCAGGCCACGTGTCTCAGGGCCAAACATCAACACATCACCTTGTTGGAATTTCGCATCCACGTGGTGACCTGTGGTTTTTGTCGTGCAAGCAAAGATGCGGAAGTCACCCTCGCGTTCATTCTCTAGATACTCAAGAAAGGCTTCTAGGTTCTTGTGACGTTTAACACGCGCTAGGTCGTGGTAATCCAAGCCAGCACGACGAACTTTCTTCTCTTCAAAATCAAAGCCAAGCGGCTCAATCAGGTGCAGGTTTGCTCCGCAGTTAGCACATAGGCGGATGATGTTACCCGTATTGGGCGCAATTTCAGGTTCGTATAGAGCGATATCAAACATGTTGGTTCACAAGAATAATCAAAGATAGCCAGAGTATACGGTGGCAAGCTGAGTGAGTACAGTTCACCACCATTGGCTTACGCTTTATTCGTGAGTGCTTGTGCGTAGTTTTCAGAAACCGCATTCCAATTCACCACGTTCCACCATGCGTTGATGTAATCAGGGCGACGGTTTTGGTAGCTGATGTAGTAGGCGTGTTCCCAGACATCCAGTGCAAGAATCGGCTCACCGTTGCTGGCGATGGTATCCATCCACGGGTTGTCTTGGTTTGAGGTCGAGATGATTTTCAGTTGTCCTTCTTCTACTACCAACCAAGCAAAGCCTGAACCGAAGGTATTGATTGCAGCTTGAGCGAACTGATCTTGGAACGTCTCGAAATCTCCGAAAGTACTTTGGATCGCGTCGCCAAGTTTACCTGCCGGTTCACCCCCGCCATCTTGAGCCATGCAGTTCCAATATAAAATATGGTTGTAGTAACCGCCGCCATTGTTGCGAACGGCAGGGCTGTGCTGAGAGATGTTAGCGAAGATCTCGGTCAGAGATTGCTGCTCAAGTTCACTGCCAGAAATCGCCGCAACAAACTTATCGTAGTAGGTTCTATGGTGCTTGCTGTAATGCACTTCCATCGTCTTAGCGTCAATGTAAGGTTCTAGGGCGTCGTAGGCGTAGGGTAGAGCAGGAAAAGAGTGTGACATGGTAAATCCTCCTTAATTAGAGGACTTACCATAGTGATAATAGAAATCATTATCAACTGTGATCTTTGTAGGGGTATTACACTGGCAGGATAGGCAGGGTGATTTTAAGTTGTAATCCACCGAGCTGGCTACGGCTTGCAGTGATGGTTCCGCTGTGTTGGCGAATCGCACTCTCTGTAATGGTTAGGCCAAGCCCGGTGCCTCCGGTATTACGATCACGGGCAGTTGAGACACGGTAGAAAGGCCTGAAGATAGAATCTAATTCATCATCAGGTACACCATCACCATTATCGTTGACGCAAATTGTTAGCTGATCTTGCACCACGTGGAACTGCACATCGACTTGGTCTTTGCCGTAGTAGATGGCATTACGCGTAATATTGTCTAGCGCACTCATCAGCAGCTTAGGGTTACCCGAAATAGAACGCTCGGGGATCTCCGAGAACGTCAGCTGTTTACCCATCTGCTCGGCTTCAAACTGTGCGTCTTTCAAGATCTCTTCCCACAGGCTCGAGATAGGTTGAACCTCACGAGTAATGTGGCTGTCGACCTGCATACGAGATAGCGTCAGTAGCTCACTGATCATCTGTTCCAAACGTTGTGCTTCGGTGTCAATGCGTTCTAACTCTTGGCTCTCGCCTTGTTTACGAATCGCTAGTGCATTGGCCATACGCAGACGTGTCAGTGGGGAGCGCAGTTCGTGTGAAATATCAGAGAGCAGTCGCTGTTGCCCCGAAATCATTTGGTTCACCGCTTCTACCATCTGGTTAAAGCTTTCACCTGCTTGTCTAAACTCTGAAGTGCCTTTTTCAAGTGTTGGATCGACTTCAAATTGACCTTTCGCTACGCGCTGGGCTGCGCGTTCGAGCCTGCGAGCAGGTTGGCTCAATGCCCAAGCTAACCATAATAATAGCGGGGTACTGGCTAACATCACGGCAAGCAAAAGCTGCAGAGGTTTATCAAACAGGCGTAACAAGAATGGCGGTGGTTGATTCCATTTCACTCCGGCGTACATCAACAGTTCTTCACCTGCGAGTTTGATCGGTACTGGACCTGCGACCATGTAGTGCCCGTATAGCTTCTGCTTGGGTAATTCAGGGTTCTCAATTGAGGTCACAAAGTTTCGAATTGCCTTCAACTTGTAGTCTGAATGTCTCTTAGAGGTAAGGACTGCTCCTTCAAGGTCGGTTAAGTAGATGCGGGCGCGAGAATCCTTGCGGCTACGTGGTGCCTCAAGTTGGAACACAATTTTGCCCAGATTCGGTTCTTTGGCGTAGCGTTTCTCTGTGAATTTAGCGATACGCTCTAACTTATTGAGATGATCCGCGGGCACATCACGTGCTACACGTGGATCTAAATGGGGAAGTGACAGCACCGACAAAAGCACCAGTAACATGGTGAACCAAAAGATAGCAAAGATACGTCCATATAAGCTGGTGATTTTAGGGATACGCATTAATCTTCCTCTACCAATAAGTAACCACGGCCTCGTAAGGTTTTGATGCGAGATTTGCTGTCGCTGCGCTCAGGAATCTTTTTACGCAAGTTGGATATGTGCATATCAATTGCGCGGTCAAACGCCGCAAGCCTTTTACCTAACACATCTAGGCTCAATGCTTCTTTGGTGATCACTTGCCCTGGATTTTGGATAAGGTGACTCAGTAGTGCGAACTCGGTGGTGGTGAGGTCGATGAGCTGACCATTGCAGTAGGCTTCTTGTTTGCCCGGGAAGACTTCAATGTCTTGATATTGAATCTTATCACTGGCCGCTTTAGGTGCAGTGGTGGTTTGAGTCCGACGCAAAATGGCACGAATACGCGCTAACAACTCTCTGTCACTGAAAGGCTTAGGTAGATAATCGTCTGCGCCAAGTTCAAGGCCAATTACACGGTCGATCTCTTCGCCTTTTGCGGTCAGCATCAGCACGGGCGTTTCCCAATTTTCTCTCAGTTTCTTTAGTGTCTCCATGCCATTAAGACGCGGCATCATCACATCCAAAAGAATCAGGTCAATCTCATCATTGATAGCGTCAAGTCCCGCATAGCCGTCATTGGCTTCGGAAACAGTGAAGCCCTCAAAGCTCAGAATGTCTTTGAGTAAGCTGGTTAACTCTGTGTCGTCATCAATAAGAAGAATGTTCGCCATTGGGAAGCCTTAATCGGTTATCTGCTATTTACAGGTTAATAATACTGCTAATTATTCGTCAACTTTCACTCTTTACGATTCTTTACGCTTTCTAAACGCCACTTTACGAGGGAAAGACTAATCTATATCTAAGCGCTGAAAACAAACGCAACACATGACTGATTATACCGAATTGAGGCAAAAATTATGAAAATGACTAAGAAACTTGTACTAGTAGCTGCGGCACTTCCACTAATGTTAGGTACAGCAAGCGCGTTCGCACATGGCGGTGGCGATAAAGGTGACCACAAAGGCATGCACGGAAAATGTGGCGGCTTTGACAAAAAAGTGATGCGTCAATTGGATCTGACGGATGCTCAAAAAGCAGAACTTAAAGAGATGCGTGAAGCGAACCGTGCTGAGATGAAAGCAAAACATTCAGGTAATAAAGCGGACAAGATGGCGCAGATGAAAGCGCACCACGAGAAAGTTCAAGATTTAGTTCTAGCCGATACCTTTGATGAAGCGGCGGCAAACGACCTAGCAAGCCAAATGGTAGAGAAACAAACAGAGCGTCGTTTAACCATGCTGAAGAAGCAACATCAAATGATGAGCGTACTAACACCTGAACAGAAGACTCAACTGAAAGAAATCCAGCAAGAGCGCATGACTAAGTGTGCTGACAAAATGGAAAAACGCATGAACAAAGACAAGTAATTCATGGCTTAATAAAGCTGGATTGATTGAAAGTGTTCAGAAAGAAGCGGCCTCGCGCCGCTTTTTTGATCTTCAAAAACGAATGTTTACATCCTAGCTGTCATATTCAATCGGTGTTTTGCGGGTTATACTTTGTGCTATCAGTCACTTTATAGCCAATTTATGAAACAAGAATACGCACGTTTAGTTACGCTCGCCGCTTGGGCTGCCACCATCATTGCCTCCATATTATTGGTTGTGAAGGTTGCGGCGTGGTGGGTGACAGGCTCAGTCAGTTTATTAGCTTCTGTTGTTGACTCACTGTTGGATATCGCCGCTTCTGTCGTCAACCTTGTGGTGGTTCGTTACTCTTTGCAGCCTGCCGATAAAGAACATACTTTTGGTCATGGTAAGGCCGAATCTCTTGCTGCATTGGCACAAGCGATGTTTATTTCTGGCTCAGCTTGCTTCCTTATTCTTAACGGTATTGAACGTTTCTTCCGACCGCACGAGTTGAACTCTCCTGAAATTGGTATTTATGTCAGCTTGTTCGCTATGGTCATGACCTTCGGTTTGGTCCGATTCCAAAAGCATGTTGTGAGCAAGACGGGCAGTCAAGCAATCGCAGCCGATTCACTGCACTATCAGTCTGATCTTTATATGAATGCGGCAATCATGCTTGCGCTAGCGTTGAGCTGGTTTGGTATCGCTCAAGCAGACTCGGTATTTGCGATTGGTATCGGTTTCTACATTCTTTACAGCGCTTATCAAATGGCGATGGAAGCGGTGCAATCTCTGCTTGATCATAAGCTGCCTGATGAAGAGCTCAAGCAGATTAAAGAGACATCGTTGAGTGTGGAAGGGGTACTTGGCGTACATCAATTAAGAACGCGCCGTTCAGGTCCTGTTCGGTTCATTCAATTGCATTTAGAACTCGAAGACAATATCCCACTGATTGAAGCACACCGCATTTCTGACGAAGTAGAGGACAAGCTTATTTCAGCGTTCCCTGATGCTGATGTATTAATTCATCAAGATCCATATTCGGTCGTATTTGGCCCAGAGAAGCAGCAGAAATTTCACTCATGGTAATGCGTCTAAAAATTAGGCAGCAAATGGCAAGTGAATGGCTTTTGAACTAAAGTGAGTAAAAATTGCTAACTCAAAGGTGATTCAAAAACCACCTTAGTAACAATTAATGTTGATTCTGATGTGAATCAACAAAGTTATTGAGTAAAACTGTAATACTCTTACAGAAGTAGAAATGTTACATAATTTTACGTGATTTAAGTGCTATTCCTGTTGAGGAAATGTAACATAACGTACAAATATAGATTTAAAATCCTGTTGATATACAATCAGCAAGAACAAGAATTGAATAATAGATTCCCAAAAATCGAGGGTGAGCATGATTAAGAAGATCGGTGTTTTGACCAGTGGTGGTGACGCTCCAGGCATGAACGCAGCAGTTCGCGGTGTAGTTCGTACTGCGCTATCAGTTGGCATTGAAGTTTACGGTATTTACGACGGCTACCAAGGCCTTGTGGAAGACCGTATCGAGAAGCTTGACCGTTCAAGCGTATCTGATGTGATCAACCGTGGTGGTACTTTCTTAGGTTCTGCACGTTTCCCTGAGTTCAAAGACGTTGCTGTTCGTGAGAAAGGCATCGAGAACCTTAAGAAGCACGGTATCGAAGCACTTGTTGTTATCGGAGGTGATGGTTCTTACATGGGCGCTAAGAAGCTGACTGAGATGGGTTACCCATGTATCGGTCTTCCAGGCACAATCGATAATGATATCGCGGGTACTGATTACACTATCGGTTACCTAACTGCGCTTAACACTGTTATCGATTCAATCGACCGTCTACGTGATACGTCTTCTTCTCACCAACGTATTTCTATTGTTGAAATCATGGGCCGTCACTGTGGTGACCTTACGCTTATGTCAGCAATTGCGGGTGGTTGTGAGTACATCATTACACCTGAGACTGGCCTAGATAAAGATCAGCTAATCAGCAATATCCAAGATGGTATTGCGAAAGGCAAGAAGCACGCAATTATTGCTCTAACTGAGCTAATGATGGACGCGAACGAATTGGCTAAAGAGATTGAAACGGCAACAGGTCGTGAGACTCGCGCAACGGTTCTTGGTCACATTCAACGTGGTGGTCGTCCTACTGCATTTGACCGTGTATTAGCTTCTCGTATGGGTAACTATGCTGTTCACCTTCTTCAAGAAGGTCAAGGTGGTCGTTGTGTTGGTATCGAGAAAGAAGCGCTTGTTCACCACGACATCATCGACTGTATCGAGAACATGCAGAACCCAGACCGTTCTGAGTTGTTCCGCGTTGCAGAAGAGTTATTCTAAGCCACGCTTAGCGTTCGCTGAAAAAACATTAAAAACCGCTGATTGTTCAGCGGTTTTTTTGTGCCTGTCGTTTGAGTTTTCACAAACGGCAGGCACAAAAAAGGCCAACCTAAGTTGACCTTTCATTTAATCTAAACGGTGAAGTTTAAATTAAGCTTTTGCTTCAGCTGCTGCTTTAGCGATAGCTGCGAAGCTTTTCGCGTCAAGTGCTGCGCCGCCAACTAGAGCACCGTCGATGTCTGGTTGTGCGAAGTAAGCTGCTGCGTTTTCTGGCTTAACAGAACCGCCGTATTGGATAACAACTTTCTTAGCAACGTCTTCAGATTTCTCTGCGATGTGTGCACGGATTTGAGCGTGGATGCGTTGTGCATCTTCAGCTGTAGCTGCTTTACCAGTACCGATAGCCCAGATTGGTTCGTAAGCGATGATAGCGCCTTCAAGAGCTTCAACACCTTGAGTGTTGATAACAGCGTCAAGTTGACGAGCACATACAGCAACAGTTTCGCCTGCTTCGTTTTGTGCTTCAGATTCACCGATACAAAGAACTGGAGTTAGGCCGTTCTCTTTTAGGAATGCGAATTTCTTAGCAACGAATTCGTCAGACTCTGCGTGGTATTCACGACGCTCAGAGTGACCGATGATGATGTGAGATGCGCCGAACTCTTTAAGCATTGCTGGAGACATGTCGCCAGTGAATGCACCGCTGTTGTTTAGGTCAGAGTTTTGAGCACCTAGGATGATCGCGCTGCCCGCTTCAGTAAGCGTACGCTCAGCAAGATCAACGAAAAGTGCTGGTGGAGCAACTGCTACGTCTACGCCTGTTACGCCTTCAAGTTCAGCGTTAAGACCGTTTAGTAGATCAATAACCATTTCTTTGCTGCCGTTTAGTTTCCAGTTACCCATAACTACAGGATGACGCATAGGAATATCTCCAAAGTATTTAAATAAATCGAATGTAAAAAAGTAAACTTTATTACGAAATAATATAACAGAATAATATCAACAGATCATGACTGTGGTCATGACTTTCTTGGATCTTACTCAATGGTCAGAGTAGATTTTGAGCAAATATCAGTGATCCGGCAGACAGAATAATAGCTAACTTCTCGGATTTTTCATCGTTAGTTGCTATTAAGGGACAAACGATTGCGTTAACAATAGGAAGTAATAATGCCGAATCTAGTTCTAGAGTACTCAAATTCAGTGGATGAGCGAGTGAATATCCAAGGTTTACTGGAAGATCTTCATCAAGTTACATTAAACTGTGGTTTGTTTGATGTAGCTTCTGTGAAGTCTCGTTCACTGCGCTGTCATAACTGGTTGGTCGGTGATGAAGAGGACAATGTAGATTTTGTTCATATTAGCTTCGAGTTACTTTCTGGACGTACTGAAGAACAGAAAAGAGAATTGTCGCGTTTGTTAATGCAAACCTTACAAGAACAGGCAAGCCATATCCGTAGCCTAACGGTCAACATACGGGATATGGATAAAAGTTGCTTTCAGAAAGTGATTAACTAGCTAAAAATAATCAACTAGCTAAAAGTGATTCACTAACTATTTGCTGCTAACTTTTTGGTAGCGTATTAATTTTTGAGTGTTTTAAGATGTCGATGAAAGATTTACTGCTCTCTTTCAAAGGGAGAATTGGTCGTAAGACTTACTGGATTTGGAATATTTTCTACTACATAGCGATTACTGGTTTTGCTTCTGGTATCTCTGTGTTGTTCCCTGCTTACTCTTACATCCTACTGCCAGTATTCCTATTGCTGCTAGTGATCCCAGATCTTGCGGTAACCGCCAAGCGCTGGCACGACCGTAACAAATCGAACTACTGGTTACTGTTGAATGTGCCGCTGGTGTTAGGTCGTTTGGCTTCACCAATGGCTGCGACGACAACAGAGTCGGTATCGCCAGTTCATATGGTGGCAACCGTTGCGGCATTAGTGTGTGGTTTATGGATTTTGATTGAGTGTGGTCTATTGAAAGGCACAGAAGGCCGTAATGATTACGGTGAAGATCCAGTTTAAATATTGGGTGATTTATCAGTAAAAAGGGAGCATTGCGCTCCTTTTTTGTTTTTAAGATAGCTCACTTTTCTGCTTTTAATTCGTATCGCTTTAATACATTTTGGGTTCTGTATTGGGTCTAAAAGGAACAACATTTTCAGGCTGAGATTCTTCAAAGCCGCAACGACCTTGTAGAGCGTCTTGGAACTTACACACTTGGCAGCTTAATTCTTGCATCAACACGACATTGGTGTGATGCGGGTTTTTACAACGGCTAACCACTAAATCGATGTGGCTCTGTTGGGCACGAAGCCTGTCTTGCATGGTTTCTGATGCAGAACAAATCATCTGCTCGCACATCTCATATTTGAATTGATTGAATGCTTTCGGATCGCTTTTGGCGAGTTGGACAAGTTCGTCAAAGGGGGGCAGTTTTTGATTTGGTTGTGGATGTCCCATCATTCCTTCCTTAGCACTAAGCATGTTTCATATGCTTTAAGCTTAAGAAAGAAATGTGTACAAATTTTGTTCTATTTTTGTTTTCTCAATATTGAGACAGCATTAGTGGCTGGGCGTTAGGGTATAAGTACAACGACGTTCGCCAGTAATGATGTGCTCAGTGCGGCTCACATGACATTCGTCTTTGAGTAATTCTTTGAAAACATTGAGTTCTGATTGGCACAGGCTAGGGCAGCGAGTCGCAGCCTTACAGATAGGGCAGTGGTTTTCGATCAAGACGTAGTGATCGCCTTGATCTTGAAGTTCAGCCATATACCCTTCTTCTTCTCGAAGTTGGGTTAGCTTTTCAAGTTTACTCAGTAGGTTGTCGCAGCCAGATAGGGCGGTTTGGTATTGCTTTAACGTGTGTTGTTCACGTTCAGCGGCCACTTTAGCTAGCCCCTCTTTACCAAACAGATTCTCGACAGCATCTATCACTTGAATCGTGAGTTCACCGTGTCGGTCTGAAAATTGGCTATGTCCGTGTTGAGTCAGCGACCAGTGGCGCGTCGGACGACCTACTTTTACTTTCACATCATGAAACGCAAGAATACCGTCATCTTCCAGACTTTGCAGATGTTGCCTTGCACCCATTGTCGTCATGCCAAACTCTTCTGACAGTTGTTTCGCGGTTACCGCACCTTGACGCTTAATGGTCTGTAAGATTTTGTCGCTTGTTTTCATACTATCTCTGCCTCATGAACTTTACCATTATGAGGCAAGGTATTTATAAAGCAAACCATTTACTATGAGGCCGGTGAAATGCACAGATTATTGATGGTCAATAAAACAGAAGGCTGATACTTGGTATCAGCCTTCGAACGTTTCTGTTTGAGCTAGTTTAGGTCTACAGGATGTGACCGATTACTTCTGGGTCTTTACGCTCTAGGTAGTGGATAGATTTGATGCGGCGAATCGTACGACAGCGACCACGGATAAGCAGAGTTTCTGTGGTTGCGATATTGCCTGTGCGAGTGATGCCCTCTAGAAGATCACCCTTAGTAATACCTGTTGCCGAGAACACAACATTATCGCTGCGTGCCATGTCTTCCATCTTCAAGACGATGCCTGCTGTTACGCCCATTTCTGCACAACGTTCCAGTTCAAGCTCACCATGCTTGCGGTTCTCTTCTGTATCGCCTTTTACTTCATGACGAGGAAGAAGACGAGCGTGCATGTCACCGTCGAGCGCGCGAATAACCGCAGCAGAAACGACACCTTCAGGCGCGCCGCCGATACAGTACATTACGTCGACTTCGCTGTCTGGCATACACGTTAGGATAGAAGCTGCAACATCACCGTCTGGCACAGCAAATACACGAACGCCCATGGCTTGCATGTCGGCAATGACTTGATCGTGACGAGGCTTAGCCAGTGTGGTTACTACTAGCGTATCGAGTGTTTTACCTAATGCTTTAGCGATGTTTTCTAGGTTTTCTGTTAGTGGTAGCTCTAGGTCAATCACGCCTTTAGCGCCAGGGCCAACAACCAATTTTTCCATGTACATATCTGGCGCTTTAAGGAAGCTGCCTTTTTCGCCTGCAGCCAATACTGCCAATGCATTTGATTGGCCCATTGCTGTCATGCGAGTCCCTTCAATTGGGTCTACTGCGATGTCGACAGCATCGCCGCCCACACCGACGTTTTCACCGATATATAGCATAGGTGCATCATCGATTTCACCTTCGCCGATAACAATCTCACCGCTAATTTCGGTTTTGTTTAGTAGGCTACGCATTACTTCTACAGCAGCGCCATCTGCAGCGTTTTTATCGCCACGACCAAGCCACTTGTAACCAGCTAGTGCTGCACCTTCTGTGACACGAGAGAATGACATTGCTAAATCGCGTTTCATGCGGACTCCAAAATTATCAAAGGGGGAATAGAAATTTCGCGGCGAATTTTACCATATCCCAAAGGAAACGTTTGCTTTTTTGTTTTTTGGAGATTGCTCTCGATCAATTCGCAGTGGAAAACAGTTATTATTTATCAAAATAATCGGTTTGCCCTTGTGGCGGTAATCACTCACGTCAATATTCGGTAAAAAGCGCTGTTTTTTTCATCGAATGGCGCAAAATATCGAATATATTGAGTGTTTATCCTTGCTCTGCTGAGTAGAATGGGGAAATAAGTGGAGTGAACCTTCACCATCAAACGGATAACTTAAAGGTAGGCCAGAATGTCTTTTGAAGTACTAGAGCAGCTAGAAGCAAAAATTCAAACAGCAGTAGATACAATTGCACTTCTTCAAATGGAAGTGGAAGAGCTTAAAGAAGAGAAACAAGCACTAGCAACAGAAGCTGGTGAGCTTAAAGCAAGCCGCCATGAGCTAGAGCAAAAAACTCAGCAAATGCAGGAAGAGCATTCAGCATGGCAAGATCGCATCCGTAACCTTCTTGGTAAAATGGATGATGTAGAGTAATCTACTCTTCAGATTTAAAAACGCCCGCTAATCAGTAGCGGGCGTTTTCGTTTGTGTTCTTATGTTTTGTGTTCTCTGGTTTTTTATTATTTGAAGCTGAGCGAGTTACTCGACCTCTTCTTCAACATCCAGGTCGAGTTCTACGTCTAAAGGTTCTGCCGAAAGAATAATGCCCGTGTTATCGGCGTAGAGATAATCTTCCGGTAAGAATGTCACGCTGCCAAAGTTCACAGGTACATCCAATTCGCCGACACCTTCTTGGCTCGCACCCACAGGAATAGAGGCTAAAGCCTGAATACCAATGTTCATGTCTTCTAGCTCATCGACTTCACGAACGCAGCCGTAAACCACAATACCTTCCCACTCATTGTCTTCAGCAAGTAGGGCAATCTCAGCATCGATCAGCGCTTTACGCAGTGAGCCGCCACCATCGATTAGCAACACACGCCCCAAACCATCTTGCTCTAATACGGAGCGAATTAAAGCATTGTCTTCAAAACACTTTAATGTCGTGATCTGTCCTGCGAAGGATGCACGTCCACCGAAGTTGCTGAACATTGGCTCCACGACATCAACTTGATCCAAATATATGTCGCACAGTGCTGAAGTGTTGTATTCCATTAGTATACCTTTTGAACAATGAGCTTACTTTGAGTATATCGGTGCTTGATCCCTTTGCAATGATTAGTCTCATTTAACTCAATAGAGTTTGAGCTACGACAACCCCTGCAAACAATAGGTTAGTGACCAGTGAACATTTCACTATCACGGGCATCATTGGCGCAATCTGCGCTGGCTTTTCGGTTTCCCAAACGGCCTTGCCATGTTTGTAAACAATAATAATGCTTAGTAAAAACGGCAGGCTGATCCAGACCGGTTTTTCTTGAATAAGTAGGTAGATAGCGAAAGAGGCAAGGGCGAGCCCAAGCAGTGCAAAATGATAGTGTTTGGCTTTGCGCTGCCCTAGGCGAACCGCCATGGTGCGCTTACCACATTCGCTATCGTTTTCGATGTCACGCATATTGTTGATGTTGAGCACCGCAACCGCCATCAATCCGCAGCCTAGTGCAGGCAGAAACAGGCTTGGTTCAACATGGCCTGTGTGTAAGAAATAAGTCCCTGAAACGCCTAACAAACCGAAGAAGATAAATACCGATAAGTCGCCAAGGCCAATATAACCATAAGGTTTATTGCCGACGGTGTAAGCGATGGCTGCAACAATGGCTAATACGCCTAACGCAATGAAAGATAAGATACTCTCAATCGAGGTTAAGGCATGAAAGATAAGAATCAGCCCAGCGAGCATGGTAAATACGATGTTGAGGATGATGGCTTGCTTCATGGTTTGTGCGGTCACCGCGCCAGATTGCATTGCACGTGTTGGCCCTAGACGATTTTCGTTGTCCGTGCCTTTTGCTGCATCGCCATAGTCATTGGCTAGGTTCGACAGAATCTGTAATAGAGTGGCGGTTAAAAAAGCCAATAGTGCGATTGATAAAGAAAAATGACCACCAGCGAACGCTAAACTACTTCCTGTAAGAATAGAGACGAGTGCAAGAGGCAGAGTTTTTGGGCGTGCGGCATCAAGCCAAATCAGTAGAGATTGTTTCATCGTAGGTCTAATTCTTTGTAAGTCTTCGTTTCATACTGTGATTTGAGTATACGCCCATTTTTCTGGTAATAAAAAGCCCACTCGAAAGTGGGCCTTGAATTCGCTTATTAGCTGCTATTTCTTTGAGATAGAGCAATAAGTTGGAGTTTGGTGTGCTACAGGATGAAGCGGCTTAGGTCTTCGTCTTCTACGAGCTCACCAAGCTTAGATATTACGTAAGCTTCATCAATCACCAACTTGCTGCCTGCTCGGTCTGTTGCGTCAAATGAAATCTCGTCCATTAGGCGCTCCATGACTGTGTGCAGACGACGCGCACCGATGTTTTCTGTGGTTTCGTTTACACGCCATGCTGCATCAGCAATTTGGTTGATACCATCTTCAGTGAACTCAATGCCGACATCTTCTGTTTTCATCAGGGCAATGTACTGCTCTGTCAGTGATGCTTTTGGTTCAGTAAGAATACGTTTGAAGTCGTGTGCTGATAGCGCTTCAAGTTCAACACGGATTGGCAGACGACCTTGCAGTTCAGGGATCAGATCAGATGGCTTAGCTACTTGGAATGCACCTGAAGTGATAAACAAGATGTGGTCAGTTTTAACCATACCGTGCTTAGTTGATACTGTGCTGCCTTCGATAAGAGGAAGCAAGTCACGTTGAACACCTTCACGAGATACGTCTGGGCCTGAGCTGTCGCCACGCTTACAGATTTTGTCGATCTCATCGATGAATACGATGCCGTTGTTTTCAGCATTGAAGATCGCGCTCTCTTTTAACTCTTCCTGGTTCACAAGCTTCGCAGCTTCTTCTTCCGTCAGTGCTTTGAATGCGTCTTTGATTTTCATCTTGCGCTTTTTCTTGGTGTCGCCAGCGAGGTTTTGGAACATGCCTTGTAGCTGGTTAGTCATCTCTTCCATGCCAGGAGGTGACATGATTTCAACACCCATTTGTGGCGCGGCCACATCAACTTCGATCTCTTTGTCGTCTAGCTTACCTTCACGCAGTTTCTTGCGGAAAATCTGGCGAGTGTTTGAAGAGGTGGTGTCTTCTGTTGATTGCTCGTTCTGACCCCAAGCATCACGTGCTGGTGGTAGAAGGGCATCAAGAATGCGTTCTTCAGCTTGTTCTTCAGCGCGGTACTGTACTTTTTCCATTGCTTGTTGGTGTGTCATCTTGATTGCAACGTCCGTTAGATCACGGATGATGGTCTCAACTTCTTTACCAACGTAGCCAACTTCGGTGAACTTAGTCGCTTCTACCTTGATGAAAGGCGCGTTTGCTAATTTCGCTAGGCGGCGAGCAATTTCAGTTTTACCGACACCTGTTGGGCCAATCATTAGGATGTTCTTTGGTGATACTTCAACACGCAGGCTTTCTTCAAGCTGCATACGACGCCAGCGGTTACGCAGAGCGATAGCTACTGAACGCTTAGCGTTGTCTTGGCCGATAATGTGGCGATTGAGTTCGTGAACGATTTCGCGAGGAGTCATCTCAGACATGGTTTTTCCTTAATTCTTTAATCACTGTTGAATACAACGTTATTGATGGAAGCGGTCGCTACTCTGGCTTTGGCAGCTCAACGGTGCTCTCTAGTTCTTCAATAGTGTGGTGATGGTTGGTGAATACGCAGATATCGCCAGCAATGTTCAGCGACTTTTCTGCAATTTCACGCGCATCTAAATCTGTATTTTCTAATAGTGCAGTAGCCGCGGCTTGAGCGAAGTTACCGCCTGAACCGATAGCAATCAGGTCGTTCTCTGGTTGAACTACGTCACCGTTACCTGTGATGATCAATGAAGCGGTTTCATCCGCTACTGCTAGTAGTGCTTCTAATTTACGTAGAGCACGATCGCTACGCCAATCCTTCGCCAGCTCAACGGCAGCTTTGGTTAGGTGGCCTTGGTGCATTTGCAGCTTGCTTTCAAATTTTTCGAATAGCGTGAAAGCATCTGCCGTACCGCCAGCAAAACCAGCCAGTACTTTGTTGTTGTATAGGCGACGTACTTTACGGGCATTGCCCTTCATTACGGTGTTGCCTAGAGATACTTGTCCATCACCCGCGATGACGACTTTATTATTACGACGTACAGATACAATGGTAGTCACGAGTAGGGCCTCTTAATATTTCTTATCTTTGGGTATAAAAAGTATATGAGGATGGTGCTCGGATAATTCAAGGAAGGTCTAGTGATGTCGCGCAACTTATCGGCGGAAGTTGTAAGGAAATTTGGCTAAAGGGTGTGGATAAAAGAAAACCTCCACAATGGGAGGCTTTCGGTGCTTGGTTTTCGGCTTTTGCTAAGATTAAGACTGCGACTGCAGCTAAATCTATAACTACTCGGTGTCTTTCCAAATAGCACAAGGTTCGATTTTCGCTCGTTGCAGCTTATGGCGATCTCGCTCTGCATCACGCTTCAATTTGTATGGTCCTAGAACCACACGATACCAGCTACTTCCATCCTTTTTACGGATTGAGCTTGAGATACCTTGGAAGGCAATATCCAACTTACGTGCTTCAGCTTGGCTTGAGGTTTTGTACGCGCCACATTGCATGATGTAAGGGATCTTCGAGATCTGTTGCTCTTTGGCTTTCACTTCAATCTCGCGGCTTGGCAGAGTTTCAACATAGTCCCACTTTTCCTCTGGAGGCGGTGGAATGACTTTTGCTGGTTTCGGCTTAGGCTTTGGTTTAGTTACCACTGGAGTCGGTGCTGGCGGCTCAGGATCATTACTCAATAGGTAAAGGCCGTAACCAAAACCACCGGCGAGGAGGATCGCCAAAAGACCACTACGCCATGGTTTACGGCGAGGGGCTTGTTTCTTGGTCGGTTTTTTCGTGCCACGACCGCGCTTTACATAATCTCTATTAGCCACAAGACAATTCAATAGTTGCTGATTCTGCTCTCATGGTAATCCAGATTGAGCGAGGATAACAGTGCAGAAATGGAAGCGGCACATCAAAATGTGCCGCAGAATTATAAGGATATTTCTTCAGATTAGATTCGAGGCGGCGCTGTACTACCTCGAACGACTAATTTGGCTTCAAGCAGACGCGAGCCCGCTTGTACATCGTTGCCTTTAAGTACGTCGAGCATCATCAACATTGCTTGGCGTCCAATCTCATAACGAGGCTGAGAAATAGTGGTTAGCGGTGGATCGCAGTATTGAGCGAATTGGATGTCATCAAAGCCGACAATCGATAGATCTTGAGGAACGCGTAAGCCTAATTTTTTCGCTTCTTGAATCGCGCCGATGGCCATCGCATCGTTATGACAGAAGATCGCTGTAGGTTGTTCAGGAAGAGCGAGTAATTGACGAACTGCTTGAGCGCCCGCTTCAAAGGTAAAGTCACCGACAGTGCTGTAGGCAGGATTCATTGATACCCCTGCACGACGTAGCGCTTGTTGGTAGCCTTGTTGGCGGAACTTACAAAGCGTTGCCGATATGGGCCCTGAGATTTGAGCGATACGTTTATGACCTAACTGAGCTAGGTAGTTCACCGCTTCAAATGCCGAGGTCAGGTTATCGATGTGTACGGTAGGCAGTTCAAGCTCTGGGGCAAACTCACACGCCATCACCATCGGCGGTAAATTTTTTTGTTCAGGCTTACTGACATCAAACGGGTGGTCGGTGCCAAGTAGTAGCATGCCGTCAGCTTGTTTGGTGAATACTAAGTTAACAAATGAAGACTCACGCTTCTTCTGTTGGCCGCTATCACCCAGTAAAACGAGGTAGTCATTTTCTACTGCGGCATCTTCGATACCACGAATGATCTCTGCGAAATACGGGTCACAGATATCAGGAACAATAGTGATGATGGTTTTTGATTCGTTGCGACGTAAGTTTCTAGCTAATGTATTGGGTGAGTATCCAGCTTCAAGTACTGCTGTCTCAACTCGCTTACGAGTAGAAACCGAGACTTTTTCAGGGTTCATCAATGCACGTGATACCGTAGCTGTTGAAACGCCTGCTAGCTGGGCAACATCCTTCATTGTCGCCATAAATTAAACCCTCTTTTTAATTCCTTTGCTGCCTAAGTATCTAAGGCATGAATAATAAATATAATCGAATAGATATTGTGAAAGTGTTGCTAACACTTTTTTTATTGCAATATTTTATTCGTTTCACCCATGTAAAGTTACGGCTAGATTAACAAAAATCACATGACTAGTGTGAAGTTGCTCACGAGAAATATGAAATATTTGTGAACAAACTTATCATTAGTTTTAACCCAAGTGGGTTTAGCTCAGATCTTGCGGCTCAATATCGAGTGACCAACGGACTTTTTTCGCAGCGGGTAACATATTGATTGCTGGCTTGGCGCTCATTAATAGCTTTTGCATCAACGAGCGAGTCTGTGTTTGTAAAATAAGCTGCCAGCGCGATTTACCTGCTCGTTTGGCTAGTGGTGCAGGGGTTGGTCCTAGCACCATGCAATATTGGTCAAATAACGGATGCGATTCCAATGTGTGGCGCACTTGACGCAAAAACTCTTCCACTAAGCGAGTGTCATTAGCTTCTGCTCTAAACAGAGTCATGAAGGTATAAGGTGGCAACATCGCTTGTTTACGCTCTGCCAGCGCCGTCTGAGCAAAGTGGTTGTAGTCTTTATGCAGCAAAGCTTGCAGCAACCCATGTTCTGGGTGGTGAGTCTGTAAGATCACCTCACCGGGTTTGCTTGCTCGTCCTGCGCGTCCCGCTACTTGGATGAATAGCTGGGCAAGACGTTCAGACGCTCGGAAGTCACTGCTATATAAAGAGCCATCGACATCCAATAACGCCACAAGTGTCACATCTGGGAAGTGGTGCCCTTTAGCAAGCATCTGTGTACCAATCAGAATTTGGTATTCACCTTTACGAATCGATTCTAACGCGCTTTCTAAACTGCCTTTGCGGCGAGTGCTGTCTCGGTCAATACGGATGGTTTTGTATTCAGGGAATAGCTGACCAAGTTGGGTTTCAAGTTGCTCTGTACCCACACCCACTGTTACTAAATTCGCTGAACCACAACCTTGGCAATTGTGCACGATATGCTGCTGCGAGCCACAGTGGTGGCAGCGCATCTCATTGCTGTATTGATGATAGGTGTAGTAGGCATCACAACGCTTACATTCCGCTGTCCAACCACAATCGTGACACATTAATGCGGGAGAAAACCCACGACGGTTGAGGAACAACATCACTTGGTTGCCTACTTTGAGGTGTCTTTGCATTTCAGCAATCAACGACGCAGACAAGCCACTTTCTAGATATTCACCCTTAACGTCCAACACTTTATTGGTGGTCGGCAGCGCGACACCTGCACGAGAGGTCAGGGTGAGGTAACTGTATTTACCGATCTGAGCGTTGTGCAGCGTTTCAAAGGCCGGAGTCGCCGAGCCTAACACAACCGGAATCTGCGCTTTATGAGCACGCATGATGGCAACATCACGAGCGTGGTAGCGTAGACTATCTTGCTGCTTATAAGAGGCGTCGTGCTCTTCATCGACAATGATAATGCCCAGATCCGCGAACGGTGTGAACAGAGCTGAACGAGTACCGATCACAATGCCCGCTATTTTATCACGCGCCGATAACCAAGCATTCAGTCGCTCAGAATCGTTTAAACCAGAATGGATAACCTCAACTGGAACATTAAAGCGTCGCTTAAAGCGGTTAATCGTTTGAGGGGTTAGACCGATCTCGGGCACTAACACTAACGCTTGTTTACCTTGGTCGAGAATCGGCTTGATCATATTTAGGTAGACTTCGGTCTTACCTGAGCCAGTTACACCCTCTAGCAAGAAGCAACCAAAGTCGGTTTGACTATTTACTGTCGCTATTGCTATAGCCTGTTCTTCATTGAGTTTTGGCTTATCTTGATCGTTTTCGAGCTCAACTGGCCACGGCTGGCGCTTCGGCTTTTTCTCTACTGATTCAACCCAGCCTTTCTCTTCCAACGTCTTAAGTACCGCGCTGCCCACTTCTTCATCAATGAATTCTTGATGGGGAACTGGGCCGTGCTCAAGCATGTGCATTACTTTGGCTTGTTTGACGGCACGGCCAAAGCCCTGCATCAGTTGATCTCTACCTGACGAGGTCAGTTGCCATTCAACAAGCGTCGCGAAATCGGCCGCTTTGCCCTTTCGTAAGGCGCTTGGTAGTGCGTTGGCCAAGGTTTCACCTAGTGGATACTGATAGAACTGGCTGCACCATACCAAGAGTGAGTAGACCGATTCCGGCCAAACGGGTTGGTTGTCTAGTAAGGTTTTAATGGGCTTGAGTTTGTCTAACTCGAATTCAGATTCGTTAACCAGAGCCGTAACAATGCCTGTTAAGGTTTGTCGTCCAAAAGGCACAGAGACTCGACCGCCAATAATCGGAAATAGGTGGCTAGGAATCTTGTAATCGAACTGCTTGTCGAGTGGAACAGGCAGTGCTACACGGGCAATCATTGGACGCATAAAGGGACGGCTTTATCTGAGTTGACGAGAGCGAACAGTCTAATGGATAAGGGCGTTAAATTCGAGGAGCAGTTTAGATGACAGAGCTTACTTGAGGCTTGAATGCTACTGGAGCCAGAAAATAACGCTTAATAGAAGGTTTAAGGACAGTGTTGGTGAAAAATGTATCAAATCAGTTGATCCTACCTCACAGATTCATTACTATACTGCGCCTTAAAGGTATGGCTTTATCGCGGTTTAGTGATACAGCGGTGTCTTTATTTATTTTTTAACTACGTGTGGTGTCCGGCTTAGAATCGGATGGCGACACGGCCTAATTGAGGTTTTCCCATGAAAGTTGGTATCCACCCAGAATACAAAGCAGTTTCTGCAACTTGTTCTTGCGGTAACACGTTTGAGTTCAACTCAACGCTAGCAAAAGAATCTATCCACCTAGACGTATGTGACAAATGTCACCCATTCTACACAGGTAAGCAACGTATCGTAGATACAGGCGGCCGTGTTGATCGCTTCAACAAGCGTTTCGGTGCTCTTTCTAGCAAGAAGTAATTCTCGCTATTTAGACATAAAAAGGACACTTCGGTGTCCTTTTTTGTTGCCTGAAATTTGAAAAAATACTGAATCGTATTTCATTATTAGCTCATTTAAAGTGGTAGGTTACTGGCGTAAATTTTATTTCATCGCTTACCCCAACACTCCTTCCTCGAAATTCGCTCTAAAGTTGAGCAGGCGACAGTAATTTCAACTGCCCACTGGTCTTATTAGTAGTGAAATCTCGTTTTTTAATGATACAGATGCTTCAACCACCTAGGAACTTTGAAGTACATCCATTAACATGAACAAGATCCCCCAAATAATAATATCCTAGGAACCTACACCTATGTCTGAAGACAGCCGCCAAGATCAATCCCCTCAAGCGTTATCATCTGAAAAATCGTTATCGCCTCAAGAACAATTCCGTCAGCAAGCTCTTGATTATCATGAGTTCCCAATTCCAGGCAAAATTGCCGTAGAACTGACGAAGCCTGCAAACTCTGCAGAAGACCTAGCACTGGCATACAGCCCTGGCGTAGCTGAGCCTGTTCGCGAGATCGCACAGAATGTCGATAACGTTTATAAGTACACAGGTAAAGGCAACATGGTTGCAGTTATCTCTAACGGTACTGCAATTCTTGGCTTAGGTAATCTTGGTCCTATTGCTTCTAAACCGGTCATGGAAGGTAAAGCGCTACTGTTTAAGCGTTTTGCTGGTTTAGATTCTATCGATATTGAAGTAAAACACCGCACAATCGATGAGTTCGTTGATACGGTTGCGAATATCGCAGATACATTTGGTGGTATTAACCTAGAAGACATCAAAGCACCAGACTGTTTTGAAATCGAGCGTCGCCTGATTGAGCGTTGTGATGTACCTGTTTTCCATGATGATCAACACGGAACTGCGATTGTAACGGCAGCGGGTATGCTTAACGCGATCGAGCTTCAAGGAAAGAAACTGGAAGAGTGTAAGATCGTTTGTTTAGGTGCTGGCGCAGCAGCGGTTGCTTGTATGGAGCTACTGATTAAGTGTGGCGCTCAGCGTGAGAAGATCTACATGCTTGACCGTAAAGGTGTGATCCACACTCGTCGTGATGACTTGAATGAATACAAAGAGCTGTTCGCAAATAACACCGACAAGCGCACGCTTGAAGATGTTATCGAAGGCGCTGACCTGTTCTTGGGTGTATCGGGTCCTAATCTGCTACCAGCTAAGGCACTTACGCTGATGGCTGATAAGCCTGTTGTGTTTGCATGTTCAAACCCAGATCCAGAGATCAAGCCTGAGCTTGCACATGAAGTTCGTTCTGACCTAATCATGGGTACTGGCCGTAGTGATTACCCTAACCAAGTAAACAACGTACTTTGTTTCCCATTCATTTTCCGTGGTGCACTAGACGTGCGTGCGAGCGAAATCAATGACGAAATGAAGCTAGCGGCGGTTAAAGCGATTCGTGAACTAGCAAAAGAAGCAGTTCCAGCTGAAGTACTAGCAGCTGCGGGTGAGACTGCACTGGAGTTCGGTAAGGGTTACATCATTCCTAAGCCAATGGACCCGCGTCTGCTTCCTCGCGTTGCAAAAGCAGTTGCTGAAGCGGCTGTTGAGTCTGGCGTTGCTCGAATTGAGATGCCTGCTAACTATATGGCTTAATGCCTTAATAGCTTAATAGCTTAATAGCTGTTGCTCTATTGAGCGAAAAAGAATAATAAAAAACCGACTCCTATGAGTCGGTTTTTTTATGTCTATCATTCACAGCGCAGCTACAGATAACGTAGTGGGTGATGTGACAAATAGGGTTCAGCTATAGCGAATCAATAATGAAGGCGGTGACTGAGTTGTTTTTATTCTTCGTCAAACGCTTCGAACTCGATACCCATCTCTGTCATCAGTTTTTTGACTTCAGTCGGTATGTCATCTGGACGGTCTTTACGAAGATCTTCATCCGTTGGTAGTGGTTGGCCTGTGTACGCATGTAGAAAGGCTTCGCACAGTAGCTCACTGTTTGTTGCATGGCGTAGGTTGTTAATCTGGCGGCGAGTACGCTCGTCAGTAAGCACCTTTAGCACTTTTAAAGGGATAGAAACTGTAATTTTCTTTACTTGTTCGCTTTTCTTTCCATGCTCAGCATATGGGCTTATGTATTCACCATTCCAGTCGGCCATTGCGTACCTTCATCACTTTAGTTGTTAGAATAAATTAATAGTGGTGATTTTAGCGGGATTTACCGCCATAAGCAAAGACATATGGACGTCTAGAAGTGTTGACGTCTCACGTTTATGAAAGTAAAGTGAACAACATATATCTAACACAGCCGCAAAATACCGACAAGCAGCTGTGATTCTCAGACGCAAAACTTGTAAGGAAGCACCTATGAGCAGCCGGAAGCCAGCAACCATCGCAGTACGTACTGGTATCGAGTCAGACACGCAACACCATGCCGTTGTCCCTCCTATTTATCTTTCGACTAACTATGGGTTTCCCGCTTTTGGTGAAGTGCCAAAGTATGATTATACCCGCTCTGGTAACCCAAACCGCGGTCTATTAGAAACGGCACTGTTTGAGCTTGAGTCTGGTAAAGGCGCGGTTGTCACTAACTGTGGTACGTCGGCACTTAACTTATGGGTATCTGCTTTCTTAGGTGGCGATGATCTTATTATCGCTCCGCACGACTGCTACGGCGGCACTTACCGTCTGTTTAACACTCGCTCGCTAAAAGGTGACTTCAAAGTTCTGTTTGTTGATCAATCGGATCAAGCGGCGCTGGATGCGGCGATCGCGCTTAAGCCAAAGTTGATCTTAATTGAAACACCATCGAACCCATTAGTTCGTGTGGTTGATATTGCAGAAACTTGCCGTAAAGCGAAAGAAGTAGGTGCTCTGGTTGCTGTCGACAACACGTTTTTGACGCCTGTATTCCAAAAGCCTTTAGAGTTGGGTGCGGATTTTGTTATCCACTCAACCACTAAATACATTAACGGACACTCAGATGTCATTGGTGGTGTTGTAGTTACTAAGACAGAAGAGCACGCTGAAGAGCTAGCATGGTGGGGCAACTGTATTGGTGCAACCGGCACACCGTTTGATAGCTACATGACGCTACGTGGTATTCGTACGCTAGGTGCGCGTATGCGAGTTCACGAAGAAAGCTCACGTGAAATTCTGGCGTCTCTGCAGCAGGAAGATCTCGTTGGCACTATTTATCACCCAAGCCTCCCTGAACATCCAGGTCATGATATTGCGAAGAAACAGCAGTCTGGCTTTGGTTCAATGCTGAGCTTTGAGTTTGCGGGTTCATTCGAAGCGCTTAAGTACTTTGTCGATAAATTAGAGCTGTTCTCTTTGGCTGAATCACTGGGTGGTGTGGAAAGCTTGATTTGTCACCCTGCGTCGATGACTCACCGTGCGATGGGCGAAGAAGCACTGGCAGAGGCGGGTGTTTCTCAACAGTTACTGCGTCTTTCTGTTGGCCTTGAAGATGCTGATGACTTGATTGACGACCTCAAGCAAGCGTTTGAAAAGACACAAGGCTTTATCGCTGAAGGGGAGGGTTAATAATGGCAACCTTTCGCCAGCTACATAAATTTGGTGGCAGCAGTTTAGCGAATCCTGAGTGTTACCAACGCGTGGTCAATATTCTTAGAGAATACTCGTCAGCTACTGACTTGGTCGTGGTATCGGCTGCGGGTAAAACAACTAACCGCTTGATTGAGTTTGTTGAAGCGCTCGACAAAGATGGTCGTATTGCGCATGAATGTCTACAAACCCTTCGTCAGTTCCAGCTTGAGCTGATTGAAGCGCTGCTTGAAGGTGAGTCTGCGGCTCAGCTAACGGCAACCATTCAACAAGAATTTACCGCTTTGGGGGAGCTAACGGCTCCTCTAAGCGAAGCGCAAAAAGCAAAAGTGCTTGGACACGGTGAGGTTTGGTCTTCACGTCTACTCGCTGCTTTGTTATGCCAGCATGACTTACAAGCAGTTGCTCAAGATGCACGTGCCTTTTTACGTGCAGAAGTGGGTGCTCAACCTGAAGTTGACCGCGCACGTTCTTATCCTCTGATCAAAGAAGCCTTAGCGCAGCATGCACATTGCCGCGTGGTGATTACGGGCTTTATGGCTCAGAACTGCGAGGGTGAAACTGTATTGCTTGGCCGTAATGGTTCAGATTACTCAGCAACCGTGATTGGTGCTTTGGCTGAAGTTGAACGCGTGACGATTTGGAGTGATGTGGCGGGCGTTTACAGCGCTGACCCGCGTCTGGTTTCGGATGCGTGTTTACTGCCTCTACTTCGCCTTGATGAAGCGAGTGAACTCGCTCGTCTGGCGGCTCCAGTGCTCCATAGCCGAACGCTACAGCCTGTGGCTCAAAGTGCTATGGATCTCAGCTTGCGCTGCAGCTACCAGCCGGAGGCGGGCTCTACACAGATAGAGCGAGTACTGGCATCTGGTCGTGGAGCAAAAATTATTACCTCTCTGGATGAAGTTCTTATCGTGCAGCTGACCTTTGGTCACGGCCATGATTTCGACCGTCTCGAGAGCGAAGTGCTTGAAGGGCTTAAGCGCGCTCAACTTGAGCCTCTTGCTTATGAGCTTGAACCGGATCAGCACTGTTTGCGCCTTGCTTATACAGAAGAGATCGCTGGTGGCGCTTTAGAATATCTACAAGACCACGCGATTGAAGCGGAAATTAAGCTTAAAGAAGGCTTCTCTCTGATTGCGGCGGTGGGTGCTGGTGTGACTAAGAACCCGAACCATTGCTACGGTTTCTACCAACAGCTTAAGAGCTCGCCGGTTGAGTTCATCTCAGAAGCGAACTCAGGCTTAAGCTTAGTGGCAGTCATTCGTAAGAGTGAAACATCAAGCCTAGTGAAAGGCATTCACTCTCAACTGTTCCAAGCGCAGAAGCGTGTTGCGATTGCTTTGTGTGGTAAGGGCAACATTGGTTCAAGCTGGTTAAGCCTGTTTGCTGAGCAAAAAGCGGAACTTGAAAAGCGTCGTGGAATGAACTTTGAATTAGTTGCCGTTGTTGATAGCCAAACCTATTGGTTCGATGACCAAGGCATTGATGCGACTTCGGTAGGTAAGCGCTTTGACGACGAAGCGATTGCCAACAATGGTAACGACTGGTTAGAGCGTTTGGGTTCTATTCAGGGTTACGATGAAGCGGTAGTACTCGATGTCACCGCAAGCCCTGTGCTTGCAGCAAAGTACCTGCAAATTGCACAACAAGGTATCCACCTTATCTCAGCTAACAAGGTGGCAGGCTCTGCATCAAGCGAGTACTACCATCAAGTGCAAGATGCTTTCGCAAAGATCAGCCGTCATTGGTTGTACAACGCGACCGTTGGTGCAGGTTTGCCGATTAACCACACGGTACGTGACCTGCGTGAAAGTGGCGATGACATCATTGCATTGTCTGGTATCTTTTCGGGCACATTATCTTGGTTGTTCCAACAGTTTGATGGCACCGTGCCATTCAGCGAGTTGGTTGATTTAGCGTGGCAACAAGGCCTGACGGAACCAGACCCTCGTGCTGACCTCGATGGTTCAGACGTAATGCGTAAGCTGGTGATTCTGGCGCGTGAATCGGGCTTAGATATCGAGCCTGAAAACGTCAAAGTAGAGTCACTGGTACCTGCAGAGTTGCAAGACCTATCAGTGGATGACTTCTTCGATAAGGCTTCTGTGCTGAGTGAAGAGTTGGCTGAGCGTTTAGAAAAAGCACATTCTCAGCAGAAGGTTCTGCGTTACGTAGCGCGTTTAGAGAAGAATGGTAAAGCTACCGTAGGCGTTGAAGCGCTATCTAAAGAACACGCTCTGGCGAACTTACTGCCTTGCGACAACATCTTTGCGATTGAGAGCAAATGGTACAAAGATAATCCATTGGTTATTCGTGGCCCAGGTGCTGGTCGTGAAGTGACAGCTGGTGCAATTCAGTCTGATTTAAACAGAATGTCTAGCCTGTTTTAATACTTAGAGTGGTTGGTTTAATACTTAGAGCGATTGGTTTAATAGTCAGATCAATTGCTTTAATACTCAGAATAATTGTTTAAATGCGTAAATAGCATACTATCCACTAAGATAAATAAGGCTGAAAGCACGATGTGTTTTTCAGCCTTTTTTCTACATTATTTTTTCTTTGCGACCCACCTATCGGCTTGAGCTTTTCTCACTATCTGGTTGAAAAAAATTCATAATGGATCTGTTGACATTAAATCGTATTCAATTCATTCTGGAGACATATAGACGTCTAAACGTCGCTAGGGATTTGAGATTATTGAGTGGTTGCTTTTGCCACAGGGAGAGTAAGATGGGATACACACACGCTAGTCATATCGACGCTTTAAATCAGAATATCGCTGAGCTTTCTGACAACATCAATGTGTCATTTGAATTTTTCCCACCAAGCAGTGAGAAGATGGAAGAGACCCTGTGGAATTCTGTTCACCGTCTTAAAACACTTCAACCAAAATTTGTATCAGTAACCTATGGTGCAAACTCGGGTGAACGTGATCGTACCCACTCAATCATTAAAGAAATCAAAAACCAAACAGGTCTAGTAGCAGCGCCACACCTAACGTGTATTGATGCTAGCCGCGAAGAGCTGATTCAAATTGCCGACGATTACTGGGCGAATGGTATCGAGAGTATTGTTGCGTTGCGTGGTGATATTCCAGCAGGCGGCGGCGCGCCAGATATGTACGCATCTGACCTAGTTGAGCTACTTAAATCTCGCCACGATTTTGATATCTCAGTAGCGGCATTCCCTGAGGTTCACCCTGAAGCAAAAAGCGCTCAATCGGATCTTATTAACCTTAAGCGTAAAGTCGATGCGGGTGCTAACCGTGCTATCACTCAGTTCTTCTTCGATGTCGAAAGCTACTTACGTTTTCGTGACCGTTGTGTGGCGGCTGGCGTTGACGTAGAGATTGTACCGGGCATCCTGCCAGTGTCTAACTTCAAGCAAGCATCTCGCTTTGCTGCGATGAACAACGTGAAAGTACCGGGGTGGATGGCGAAGCAGTTTGAAGGTTTGGATGATGATCCAACGACTCGTCAGCTTGTTGGTGCTAGCCAAGCAATTGATATGGTTCGTACACTGAGCCGTGAAGGTGTGAAAGACTTCCACTTCTACACGCTAAACCGTGCAGAAATGACTTACGCACTTTGCCACACATTAGGTGTTCGTCCACAAGTCGCTGCGCTTTAGGCAAAGTCTAAGAACTAAAGCCCAAGCGCTTGTAAAAGCTTCTGGTAGTAACATTTCAAATCCTATAGATACAAAAAAGGCTTGGACTCTAAGAGTTCAAGCCTTTTGCTTTTCTAGCTTCTAGCTTCTAGCTTCTAGCTTCTAGCTTCTAGCTTCTAACTTAACTTAAGCAAGAGCGCCAAGTTCAAGCAGTACTTCGTCAGCCCATACAATCCATGCTTCACGGATCAGTAGGTTACGACGAAGAGTAAGACGCTCAAGGCGTGCTTGCTTGTCTAGAGTTGATGGCGTTGCGTAGTAAGCCGCTTCGATTTCACGGTAGTGAGAAACCAGTTTGCGAGACTCTTCTACTAGCTCAGCAAGTTGTACACGGTAAGCGTCAGAAGGTTGTACAGCACAAGCCATTAGCTTAGCTGAGAACTCGTCACGAACGGTTGGGTGTGCAGTTGGTTGTTCAAACCATTCACCTAGCGCGCCACGGCCAGCATCGGTGATAGAGTAAACTTTACGATCAGGTTTGCCTTCTTGAGGCTCAAGTACGCAAGTTACCTGGTCGTTCTGAGCCATTTTATTTAGCTCGCGGTAAACTTGTTGGTGGCTAGCTTTCCAGAAGTAACCAATGCTTGCGGAGAATTCTTTTGTGATATCGTAACCAGTAGCATCGCGTGTACTTAAAACGGTTAAAATTACGTGTGGTAATGACATGTCTGAAATCCAAATGGTAAACAGTAAACAAATACTTGAACAACAAGTGTGCTTCTATGGCACGTTATATTGGTTATGTTCAAGTAGCACCAACTCAATCGTTGGTTATGTCACCTTACAAAGCCGTTTATCACCTAGGTTGACCAGTTTATTGGTCGAGTGCCGCAGATTATTATTTTGGAGTGTTTCTGCAGCGGAGCAGTAGTATATCTAAATAATAAGCATAAAGTAGAATACATGGGCAAAATAACCCAAAAAACTGACAAAATACTCACTAGTGGTCGTTTAGCAAAATAAAAAGGCCGCCAATGGCGACCTTTTGTTTCTTTTGTAGATGGAATCACTAATTAACCAGTGTTTCGCATACCTGCTGCAATACCTGCAATCGTCACCATTAGCGCTTCTTCTAGCTCTGCTGGTGGTGTTTCACACTTACGAGTACGGTAAAGCAGTTCCGCTTGAAGCATATTTAGTGGCTCAACATAGATGTTACGTAGACGAATTGACTCAAGTCCCCAAGGGTCGCTTTGCATCAAGTTCTCGTTATTTTCTACATTCAGCACCGCTTTGATGTCTTTTTGCAGCTGTTCACGCAGTAACTCACCCAGAGGTAATAGCTCTTCGTCAACAAGTCGCTGGTCGTAGTACTTAGCGATTTCCATGTTGCACTTCGAGTACACCATTTCCAGCATACCTAGACGAGTCGAGAAGAATGGCCATTCACGACACATCTCTTCAAGTAGCGCTTGATGGCCTTGATCGACAGAGTATTGAATCGCTTCACCAGCGCCTAACCATGCAGGCAGTACCAAACGGTTTTGGCTCCATGAGAAGATCCATGGGATCGCACGTAGGCTTTCTACGCCGCCGTTCGGGTTACGTTTCGCAGGACGAGAACCAAGAGGTAACTTGCCTAACTCTAGCTCAGGCGTCGCTTGGCGGAAGTAAGGAACAAACTTCTCTTCACCACGAACCACGTTACGGTAGGCCTCACAAGAGACTTGAGACAGCACTTCCATTAGGTCGCGCCATTCTTGTTTTGGTTCCGGTGGCGGCAGAAGGTTCGCTTCTAGAATCGCACTTGCGTATAGGTTGAAGCTGTTTACGGCAACATCAGGCAAGCCAAGTTTAAAGCGGATCATTTCGCCTTGCTCAGTTACACGTAAACCGCCTTTCAAGCTCTTAGGTGGTTGAGAAAGAAGAGCGGCGTGCGCTGGAGCACCACCACGACCAACTGTACCGCCACGGCCGTGGAATAGAGTCAGTTCAATACCTTCTTCTTCGCAAGCCTTAACCAGCTTGTCCATCGCATCATACTGAGCCCAACCAGCAGACATTACGCCAGCGTCTTTTGCTGAGTCAGAATACCCAATCATCACCATTTGGTGGTTCTGGATAAAACCACGGTATAAGTCGATGCTCATTAGCTGTTTCATTACCGCTTCTGAGTTATTCAAGTCGTCTAGCGTTTCGAACAGTGGACATACGTCCATGCGGTACGGGCAACCACATTCTTGTAGAAGCAAATGTACAGCCAATACATCCGAGGCAGTACGAGCCATAGAGATCACGTAAGCACCAAAGGCTTCACGAGGTTGAGCAGCAACCACCTTACAGGTGTCTAAAACCTCTTTGACCTGTTCAGATGGCTCCCAATCGCGTGGTAGTAGTGGGCGTTTTGAGCTTAATTCATTAGTTAAGAAAGCGACTTTGTCTTGCTCGCTCCACTGGTCGTAGTCACCAATGCCCAGGTAGCGAGTCAATTCAGACAGCACATCTGAGTGACGTGTGCTTTCTTGACGAACATCGAGACGAACTAAATGCACACCGAATGCTTTCAGGCGGCGCAGGGTATCAAGTAGAGAACCGTCCGCGATTACGCCCATGCCACATTCGTGCAGCGATTGGTAACACGCGTAAAGCGGTGTCCAAAGTTGGTCTATGTTCTGTAGTGTTTCTTTCTTCGGTACTTCTGCGTCGTGCAGTTTTGCATCAAGCACTTCTAGCGTGTTGTTGAGCAGAGTACGTAGGCTCTTCAGGATTGCACGGTAAGCTTCGTGCTCATCGCCAGCCAATTCACGAACGGCGTCATTACATTTGGTCATCGACAGTTCGGTAATCAGCTCGTTCACGTCACCTAGGTAAAGGTCTGCGGCTTTCCAGCGAGACAGGCGCAGAACTTCCTTAGTGATGGTGTGCGTTACGAATGGGTTACCATCGCGGTCACCGCCCATCCATGATGAGAAGTGTACTGGGCGTGCATCAATCGGCAGGCCTTCACCAAGGTAGCCTTTTAGTCGGCCATCCATTTCACGTAGGAAATCAGGAACGGCTTCCCATAGAGAGTTTTCTACAACCGCAAAGCCCCACTTAGCTTCATCAAGTGGCGTTGGGCGCTGCTGACGAATCACATCCGAGTGCCAACCTTGAGCGATCAGTTGCTCTAGGCGGCGTTCGGTTTTCACGCGCTCTTTGTGTGATAGGTCGCTTAATTCTAATTTAGACAGACACTCGTTGATCTTCACCAACTTGTTGATCATGGTGCGACGAGTGATTTCTGTTGGGTGTGCAGTCAAAACGAGTTCGATGTTCAGGTCGCGAACGGCTTGAGCCGCGTCTAGCTTGCTGATGTCATTCTGATTTAATTTGGAAAATAGAGATTGCAGCACATCTGGTTCACAAACATGCTCCTCACAGTGGCGAGAGATCGTATGGTATTGCTCTGCCATGTTGGTGAGGTTGAGAAATTGGTTAAATGCACGAGCAACAGGAGTGAGTTGTTCGTTCGGCAGGTTTTTGATCTCTTCAACTAGGCTGTCACGGTCAGCTTTGTTGCCTGCGCGGGCGGATTTGGAAAGTTTACGGATAGTCTCCACTTTCTCTAAGATAACGTCACCATGTGCATCTTGGATTGTGTTACCTAGCAAGCGTCCCAGCATGCTTACGTTACTCTTGAGAGCGGCGTATTTCTCGTTCATTGTCATCCTGCCTCGTAAAAAAATTACATCCATTGTTCCTTGTTAAGTACACAATCTAGCGAAAAGTGCTGTATCTAGTCAAATAAAGCATTCTAAGTTTGCAATTATTAGGTTTAAAAATGCGGGAGAAGTAAATTTTTAAAAACTTAGGGAAAAAGTGAAATTTAATTACAAGATTGCGGCTATATCAGAGATGGCAGAATAAAAGCCACTTTTTAGGGTGGCTTTTATGTGAATGTTCGGATTGAAAAGTAATAACTAGAAACAATATTTGCGGATAGATTTACTCAGAACATCAATTGTTGGGTCAATAAAATCGAAGCTTAAGAACTCATCCGGTTGGTGAGCTTGGTCAATTGAGCCTGGACCTAATACCAGTGTTGGACATAATTCTTGAAGGAAAGGTGCTTCAGTGCAGTAGTTCACAGTTTGAGATTCAGTTTCACACACTGATTCCATGCCACCGATAAATGGATGATCGTGCTGACACTCGTAACCCGGAATCGGCTCATGCAGGGGAGTTATCTCAATCCTGTCCGGCCATTTTGCTTCTACTTCCTTGAGCGCGCTGCGCAGCATGTTATCCAAACCATCTAAGCTGATGCCTGGTAAAGGACGAACGTCGTAGTGTAGTTCACAACAGCCACAGATTCGGTTAGCGCTGTCGCCACCGTGGATATGACCAAGGTTTAGAGTAGGGCTTGGAATCGCAAAACCCGGGTGATGGTACTCTTTGACTAATTTGTCACGCAGCTGCATTAAAGCAAACAACACTTCATGCATGATCTCGATGGCGTTGACGCCTAAAGCTGGATCTGAAGAGTGACCTGATTTACCGGTTACTCGCACTGCATTGGCAACGTGTCCTTTATGACCACGAATAGGCACAAGGCTGGTAGGCTCACCAATAATGCAGTAGTCCGGTTTAAACGGCGCATTTTCAGTGAAATGACGTGCACCTAGCATAGTGGTTTCTTCGTCACACGTAGCTAAAACATAAAGCGGCTTGGTTTGCTTGCTCCAATCCATTTTCTTCGCAGCTTCATAAACGAAGGCAAAAAAGCCTTTCATATCGGCGGTGCCTAATCCGTAGAAGCGGTTGTTGTGTTCTGTCAATGCGTGAGGGTCGAAGTTCCAACGTCCTTCATCGAATGGCACGGTGTCGCTGTGTCCCGCTAATAACAAGCCACCTTCGCCAGAACCTATCTTTGCGACCATATTATGCTTGCCAGGTTCGACTTCCACGACCTCAACGCTAAAACCTACGTCTTTAAACCATTGAGCCATTTTTTCGATCACTTTCTCGTTGCCATGATCCCAGCTTGGATCGGTTGAGCTAATGGAGTCGGTGGAAATTAGGCCTTTGTAGACCTCAAGAAAACTCGGTAATTGCATAATATCTTCACTTCTACTATTGACAGGAAAACTATAAGTCGGTAAAACACATATTAAATCATATTTAATGCATAAGAAATCAAATAAAGCCAAAAATTAAGTATGAATAGTCAAATTTTGAAATGTAACTTACCTCAGGAATGGATGTGTTGAGATGTTGAAAACCACGATCATTGGCGCAAGCGGCTACACAGGAGCAGAACTGGCTCTAATGATAAACAGACACCCTGAGCTCACGCTATCAGGTTTATATGTCTCAGCCAATAGTGTAGACGCAGGTAAACCTATTGCGGCACTGCACGGTAAGTTAGCTGGCTTGATTGATATGCCAGTACAGCCATTAACGAATCCAGAAGAAGTAGCAAAGCAGTCTGATGTGATTTTCTTAGCTACCGCACACGAAGTCAGTCACGACCTAGCGCCCATTTTTCTAGAGAACGATTGCCAAGTCTTCGACCTATCGGGTGCCTTCAGAGTGAAAGGCGAGAACTTCTACCAAGAGTTCTACGGTTTTGAACACCAACACGAGCAATGGCTAGATAAAGCCGCTTACGGTTTAGCGGAATGGAATGAGCAAGCGATTAAAGAAGCTCAACTTGTCGCGGTCGCGGGTTGTTATCCAACTGCATCACAATTGGCAATTAAGCCTTTGGTTGAAGCGAAGTTGCTGGACGAAAACCAATGGCCGGTGATTAACGCAACGAGTGGTGTTACAGGAGCGGGTCGTAAGGCAACTATGGTTAATAGCTTCTGCGAAGTGAGTCTGCAAGCTTACGGCGTATTCAATCACCGTCATCAACCTGAAATGGCTGCACATTTAGGATGTGATGTGATTTTTACTCCGCACCTCGGCAACTTTAAGCGCGGTATTTTAGCGACCATCACCATGAAATTGGCTGAAGGCGTGACAGAACAACAGATACAAGATGCCTTTGAGCAAGCTTACCAAGGTAAACCTGCGGTGAGATTACTCGAAGAGACATTGCCAAGAATTCAAGACGTAGAACAGACACCTTTCTGCGATTTAGGTTGGAAGGTTCAAGGTCAACACATCATCGTTGTTTCAGCGATTGATAACTTGTTAAAGGGTGCATCTAGCCAAGCGATGCAGTGTTTAAATTTACGTTATGGTTTTGCGCCATTAACTGCGTTAGTGTAAGGGAATCTAGATATGAGCCTTAATAATCAACCATTAATCATAAAGTTAGGTGGCGCTGCGCTATCTTGTGGTGAAACACTTAGCAAGTTATTTGGTGCTATCTCTGCTTACCAACAACAAGCACAACGACCAATCGTAATTGTTCACGGTGGTGGTTACCTTGTTGATGATTTGATGAATAAGTTGAACCTCGAAACCGTTAAGAAAGAAGGACTACGTGTTACTCCTTATGATCAGATTCCAGTTATTGCCGGTGCACTAGCGGGTACGGCGAATAAATTACTTCAAGGTCAGGCGATTAAAGACGGTATCAATGCCGTTGGTTTGAGCCTAGCGGATGGTGGTTTATGCAAAGTGAGCGAACTGAACCCTGAACTGGGTGCGGTAGGGAAAGCGGAGCCGGGAGACTCAACCGTCTTGCAAGCGATTCTTAATGCTGGCGCACTGCCAATCATTAGCTCAATTGGCTTAACTGAACAAGGTCAACTGATGAATGTGAATGCTGACCAAGCTGCGGTAGCCGTTGCCGGCGCGCTTGATGCTGAACTGGTACTGCTTTCTGATGTAAGTGGTGTGTTGGATGGCAAAGGCCACCTCATTCCAAGCCTTAATCAACAGCAAGCTGATGACCTTATTACAGGCAAAGTGATTACTGACGGCATGATCGTTAAGGTTCAAGCTGCACTAGAAGCCGCTAACGACCTTGGACGACCAATCGAAGTTGCCACTTGGCGATACCCAGAAAAGCTAACACAACTGTTTTCAGGTAAAAGCATAGGAACACAGTTTTTACCTCAGTAGGTCTTACAACGAGTCACTACTTAAAGAATTTAGACAAATTAAATAAACATATAATTATGAAGTCATTTCCAACGCTGACCGCCATGTGCAGTATGGAAACTAGGAGAAAGAAAATGAGCAAAGTTAACGTAAAGAAAGTTGTAGTAGCCTACTCTGGCGGTCTAGACACATCAGTAATCATTCCATGGTTGAAAGAGAACTATGACTGTGAAGTGGTTGCGTTTGTTGCGGATGTTGGTCAAGGCGACGAAGAGTTGATTGGTATCGAAGAGAAAGCAAAAGCTTCTGGTGCATCTGAGTGTTACATCGCTGACCTTAAAGAAGAGATGGTGGCAGATTACATCTACCCAACGCTAAAAACGGGTGCTTACTACGAAGGTAAATACCTACTAGGCACTTCAATGGCTCGTCCAATTATCGCGAAAGCTCAGGTTGAGGTTGCACGTAAAGTCGGTGCAGACGCACTGTGTCACGGCTGTACAGGTAAGGGGAACGACCAAGTTCGTTTTGAAGGCGCATTTGCTGCCCTCGCACCAGACTTACACGTAATTGCGCCTTGGCGTGAATGGGATCTAGTGAGCCGTGAAGAGTGTCTGGATTACCTAGCTGAACGTAACATTCCTTGTACTGCTTCTCTTACTAAGATTTACTCGCGTGATGCAAACGCATGGCACATCTCTACAGAAGGTGGCGTTCTAGAAGATACATGGAATGCGCCAAACGAAGATTGCTGGGCTTGGACTGTAGACCCAGAGCAAGCGCCAAACGAATCTGAAACAGTGACGCTTAAAGTTGAAAAAGGCGAAGTGGTTGCGGTTGATGGTGAAACAATGACGCCATACAACGCACTGGTTTACCTAAATGAGAAGGGCGCTAAGCACGGTGTTGGTCGTATCGATATCGTAGAAAACCGTCTTGTTGGTATGAAGTCTCGTGGTTGTTACGAAACTCCGGGTGGCACAATCATGATGGAAGCACTGCGTGCAGTAGAGCAGCTGGTTCTTGATAAAGCGGCATTCGAATTCCGTGAAGAGCTAGGTGTTAAAGCTTCTCACCTTGTATACGATGGTCGTTGGTTCACTCCGCTATGTAAGTCAATTCTTGCAGCAACAGATGAACTAGCACAAGACGTAAATGGTGAAGTGGTTATCAAGCTTTACAAAGGCCATGCAACGGTGACTCAGAAGCGTTCTGACAACAGCCTGTACTCAGAAGAGTTTGCAACCTTTGGGGAAGATGAAGTTTACGACCAAAGCCACGCTGAAGGCTTTATCCGTCTTTACTCGCTATCAAGCCGTATCCGCGCTCTGAATAGTCAAAAGTAATCCTAACCATGAGTTAGTAAGCTAGCCCTTTACGAATAACGAAAGGCTAGCAAGTAGACATTATTATGCAAAGCCCATCCACTATTGATTAGTGAATGGGCTTTTTTCTATCTATTAGTCTAATAAATCAGCTTCGGTTTTTATCATTGAATGGCATATAATTCGCGAATCACTCTGAAAATAAATAATGGATTAAATTACTGGTGAATAAATATGTGAAAATAATGAATTAATACTTTATTTTTATTTTGAATTGCCGTAAGTTTAAACCATCAGAAAAATACTGAATCTTAATCAGAATTATCATTTGCAAAAACAGTGAGCACTGTGCAATTAGGAGATACACAATGGCATTATGGGGCGGTAGATTTACCCAAGCAGCAGACACCCGGTTCAAAGATTTTAACGATTCTCTTCGTTTTGATTACCGATTGGCTGAGCAAGACATTGTGGGCTCAATTGCCTGGTCTAAAGCTCTACTGTCGGTCAACGTATTAACCGAGGAAGAGCAACAGAAGCTTGAGTTAGCGCTAAATGAGCTAAAACTTGAGGTGATGGAAGATCCTGAACAGATTCTACGTTCTGATGCAGAAGATATTCACAGCTGGGTTGAGCAACAACTTATCGGCAAAGTCGGTGACTTGGGCAAAAAACTTCACACTGGCCGTTCTCGTAATGACCAAGTAGCGACAGACCTTAAATTATGGTGTCGTCAGCAAGGTAACCAACTGCTATTGGCATTGGATCGCCTACAGAGCCAAATGGTCAACGTTGCTTCTCAGCATCAAGAAACTGTGCTTCCTGGCTACACTCACTTACAACGTGCTCAGCCGGTAACTTTTGCTCACTGGTGCTTGGCTTACGTTGAAATGCTTGAGCGTGATTATTCTCGTTTGAATGATGCGATTAAGCGTCTAGATACATGTCCGCTGGGTTCTGGTGCCCTTGCCGGAACTGCTTACCCGATGGACCGTGAAGAGTTAGCTCACAACTTAGGTTTCCGTCGTGCAACGCGCAACTCTCTAGATTCAGTCTCTGACCGTGACCATGTGATGGAGCTGATGTCGATCGCTTCTATCTCTATGCTTCACCTTTCGCGTCTTGCAGAAGATATGATTTTCTACAACTCAGGTGAATCAAACTTCATCGAGTTAGCAGATACCGTGACTTCAGGTTCATCTCTGATGCCACAAAAGAAAAACCCGGATGCGTTAGAACTTATCCGTGGCAAAACTGGCCGTGTTTACGGTTCACTAGCTGCAATGATGATGACAGTAAAAGCTCTGCCTTTGGCGTACAACAAAGACATGCAAGAAGATAAAGAAGGTCTGTTCGACGCTTTAGATACTTGGAATGATTGTATGGAAATGGCAGCGCTCTGTTTTGACGGCATTAAAGTGAACGGCGAACGTACACTTGAAGCGGCGAAACAAGGCTACGCGAACTCAACTGAACTGGCTGATTACCTAGTAGCGAAAGGGATTCCTTTCCGTGAAGCTCACCATATTGTCGGTGTAACAGTAGTAGCGGCGATTGCTAAAGGCTGTGCATTAGAAGAATTAACCATCGCAGAGATGAAAGAGTTCTCTGAGGTGATTGAAGAGGATGTATATGACATCCTGACCATTGAATCGTGTCTTGAAAAACGTAGCGCGCTAGGTGGTGTATCTCCACAGCAAGTGGCTTACGCGGTTGACCAAGCTGAGAAACGTTTATCACAGCGTGACACTTCCATCGTTAAGGTTCGTCCTGCTCGTCTGACTGATATTGAAGCGTTAGAAGGCATGGTCGCTTACTGGGCGAACATGGGTGAAAATCTACCTCGTTCTCGTAATGAACTGGTGCGTGATATTGGCTCGTTTGCGGTCGCGGAACATCATGGAGAGGTGACAGGTTGTGCATCACTCTATGTGTATGACTCTGGCTTAGCAGAAATTCGCTCACTCGGTGTTGAGGCTGGCTGGCAAGGTCAAGGGCAGGGTACTGCGATTGTGCAGCACTTGGTTGAGAAGGCGCGCCAAATGGCCATCAAGAAGGTATTTGTGCTGACTCGTACACCAGAGTTCTTCATGAAGCATGATTTCTTACCGACATCGAAATCTCTACTGCCTGAGAAGGTACTGAAAGATTGTGACCAGTGTCCTCGTCAACATGCGTGTGATGAAGTGGCGTTGGAAGTGAACTTGGTAGAACAGATTATCGCTAAGGTTAATGTTGCATAAGACATTGATTTTATAGCTCCTAAAAAAAAGATCAAAAATCTGATCTTTTTTGGGAACAAACTAAGAAAAGCCCGGTCTATTAAAGTACCACTGCTTTTTCTTAGAATTTTCTAAGAAAGCCCTAGAATCGATTGGTTCTGGGGCTTTTTTCTATCCGCTGTTTGGTAAATGATAATAGCTCGATAATTACGGTGCACGATTGATGTATTGAACCTATCATCTAACCATTATTGCCTATCCAGCAAACTCCTCAGCTAACGCTTTTTGTTCCTTAAAGGCAGCACCAGTAACTTCATTATCCAATGCAGCGATAACAAGCCACTGAACGCGAAAGCGGCCATCATCAAGGCGATGGCATTGATGGTTTTCGGGTCTTCCCTGAAAAGTAACCACCATGTTCCCCAACTCAAGAGCGACAGCACCATGAGCTGGTTCATACAACGTTGGCAGCGACCGAGTTTGTTGAAGATTTTTTCATTTTTATTGCAATGAATACATGTCATCTTGGGCTTGATTCGCGTTATGCTTGTTGCCCTGATAATACCACGTCACAAGATATTGGATCACGGTGACATAGAGAGAGAAGATCGATGATTGAGCGCCAAGAAACCAAGCAACGTATGAGCCGTATTGTTAAACACAACGGTACTATCTACCTATGTGGCCAAGTTTGTGCTGATGCAACTAAAGACATCACTGAACAAACACAGACGATGCTAGATAAAGTAGAAGCGCTACTTGAGCAAGCAGGCAGCGACAAAGAGCACATGCTGTCAGCAACGATTTACTTGAAAGACATGAAAGACTTCCAAGAAATGAACGCAGTTTGGGATGCATGGGTTCCTGAAGGTCACGCCCCAGCTCGCGCATGTGTGACTGGCGACATGGCTCGCGAAGCGTTATTAGTTGAGATCTCTGTGATTGCTGCTGAGAAGTAATTGCTAACTCTTTAGATACAAGCAAAAACAAAAAGGAAAGCCAATGGCTTTCCTTTTTAGTATCTAGTCTTTGTTAACAGATCAAACGACTACCTGTATCTATGGCCTGAAATTAACAACCCGGGCCACAATCTAGGCAGTGTTTCACCATCTCTGGACCTAAGTGCAGTTTCGCATTGAGGTCACGTAGCGCTGTTCGCACACCTTCTTCAATCACTGGGTGGTAGAACGGCATATCCAGCATTTCAGAAACCGTCATCTTGTTCTGGTGTGCCCAAGCTAATAGGTGAGCCAAGTGTTCTGCGTTTGGTCCCATCATTTCAGCACCAAGGAAGCGGCCTGTACCTTGCTCGCCGTATACGTGCAGAATACCTTTGTTGCGCAGCATGACTCGTGAACGACCTTGGTTCTCGAAAGACACTTCACCTGTTGCGAAACAACCACATGTGCCTAAGCGTGTGGTGATCTCTTTGTAAGTTTCACCCACCATCGCGATTTGTGGGTCAGAGAATACCGCAGAGATTTTAGAGCGGCGTAGGCCTGCACGAATCTCAGGGAAGCGACCTGCATTATCACCCGCAATACGTGCTTGGTCTGCTGCTTCATGTAGTAGAGGCAGTTGGTTACTTGCGTCACCGGCAATAAATACTGATGGTAGCGATGTTTGTAGTGTGTAGTGGTCTGCGATAGGAACACCACGTTCATCAAGTTCTAGAGAGGTATTTTCTAGGCCAAGCTTATCAGTGTTAGGGCGACGACCTGTTGCTGCCAGTACATACTCAACGATGTTGGTTTCTAGTTCACCTTGCTTATTGATGAACTGAATTTCGACGCGAGCCTCACCCGATTCAGTGGTAATACGCTTCATGCTTTCGATTTTCACGTCGGCATCTAGGTAGAACTCTTCATTGAAGGCTTTGTCGGCGTAAGCCATGATCTCTGGGTCGGTTACTGGGCCAACTTGACCACCTAAACCGAACAGTTTTGTTTTCACACCTAAGCGGTGCAGTGATTGACCAAGCTCTAGGCCAATTACACCTGGGCCAAATACCGCAACCGACTCTGGTAAATCATCCCAGCTGAATACGTCATCGTTAATGATAAGAAGTTCACCAAGTTCATTCCAAACTGCAGGGTATGCAGGGCGTGAACCGGTTGCGATAACAATACGCTTAGCCGTCACAACCGTGTGGTCATCAATTTGCAGCGTGTTGTTGTCTAAGAATTTTGCGTAGCCAGAGATCTTGTCTTGCTCGGGGATTTCATCAACACCTTCTAAAACAAAACCAACAAAACGGTCACGTTCAAACTTCACTCGGTCCATCACTTCACGGCCGTTAATCACGATATCACCTTGTGGGTGAACGCCAAAAGCCGGAGCTTTCTCGATTTGGTGTACACTTTCAGCCGCAGCAATAAGCAGTTTAGATGGCATACAACCAACACGAGCACAGGTTGTACCGTAAGGACCGCCTTCAATCATCACAACACTGTCAGTGTGTGCTTTTGCAGCGCGGTAAGAACCTAAACCTGCTGTACCGCCCCCGATAACTGCTACATCTACATTGACTTGTTTCATAATAATTTTCTCGCAATAGCTAAATTTAGTTTGAACGAACCCCTCCAACTCTGGTGATTTTTTTAGCGAGTCAGGATTGCGGGTCAGTTTTGTGATTCTGTTTTATTAGGTTTAGCTTGTGACTCAAATATTCGCTACTAACTATTACTCGATTAGATACGGGTTAGTAAAAAGCTGATGAGCCAGAGCTATATTCTTTTTTCCAAAACTCAGATAAGAGTAGTTTGGAATAGCTAACCCACAAGAGGGTGGGTTAGCTTATAGTGCTTAAATTATTTAAATACTTAAGCTTTTTATTAGCGACTAAGTGATTAACCTAAGAAAGCTTCTAGTTCTTCGCTACCACCGATGTGTTTGCCACCGATGAACACTTGAGGAACTGTTGTGCGACCAGAGATTGCACGCAGGCTTACTGTTGTTGCGTCTTTACCTAGTACTACTTCTTCGTAGTTCAAACCTTTGTCGATTAGGTTCTGTTTCGCTTTCATACAGAAAGGACAGCCTGGCTTAGTGAATACCGTGATTGACTCTTGTTCCTTGTGCTCAGGAGCAATGTAGTTAAGCATAGTATCTGCATCAGAAACCTTGAACGGGTCGCCTGGTACGTCTTCTTCGATGAACATTTTTTCTACCACGCCGTTTTTAACCAGCATGCTGTAGCGCCATGAACGTTTGCCAAAGCCGATGTCGTTTTTCTCAACTAGCATGCCCATACCGTCTGTGAAATCACCGTTACCATCTGGGATGAATGTGATGTTTTCAGCTTCTTGGTCTGCTTTCCAAGCGTTCATTACGAATGTGTCGTTTACTGAAACACATAGAATGTCATCAACACCATTTTCTTTGAATACAGAATGTAGCTCGTTGTAACGAGGTAGGTGGCTTGAAGAACATGTCGGTGTAAACGCACCTGGTAGGCTGAATACGATAACTGTCTTGTCTTTGAATAGCTCTTCCGTCGTTACGTTAACCCATGCATCGCCTTGGCGAGTTGGGAATGTTACTTGAGGGATTGATTGACCTTCTTTAGATGTAAACATATTGATTTCCTTAAATAGTATTTTGAATTTTTGTTCTATCAGAGCTTAACGTTTTTCTTTGCTCTGTTTCGTTTCGTTGAGCCCATTATTAGATAAATTCTTTGATAGCTCTAATCGTTTGATGTTATGGTTTTGATAGGTAAATTCTATCAAAAGTATTTTATCCCCAAATATTCCTATTCAGACCCTTGTTCTTATTAAAACCTGAGGTAAGAGACAGATCATGAACATTCGTGACTTTGAATACTTAGTGGCACTCGCAGAGCACAAACATTTTCGAAAAGCGGCAGAAGCGTGCTTTGTAAGTCAGCCCACCCTGAGTGGACAAATACGTAAGCTGGAAGATGAAATTGGACTCCAGTTAACCGAGCGTAGCCCAAGGAAGGTCATATTTACAGAATCAGGGTTACAACTTGTTGAACAAGCCAAGCGTATTCTCAATGAAGTAAAGACTTTTAAAGATATGGCAAGTGGACACGGTGAAGCGATGACGGGGCCGATGCACATTGGTTTTATCCCGACCGTTGGGCCCTATATTTTGCCTAAGATCATACCTCATCTTAAAGAGAACTTTCCCGATCTTGAGCTTTACCTGCATGAAGCTCAGACTCATCAGCTAGTGAGTCAACTTGAAGATGGCAAGCTTGATTGCTTGGTATTAGCTGCAGTTGATGAAACGGCTGCGTTCAAAGAGATTGATGTGTATAACGAACCGTTAAGCGTCGCCGTACCCTGTGATCATGAGTGGGCTAAGCAAGACACTGTCGACATGTTGCAGTTAAATGGACAAACCGTACTTGCACTGGGCGATGGTCACTGCTTACGAGACCAAGCCTTAGGCTTCTGTTTTGCTGCGGGTGCAAAAGATGATGAACGCTTTAAAGCGACCAGTTTAGAAACGCTGCGTAACATGGTGGCAGCAGGGGCGGGTATTACCTTGTTACCTCAGCTATCGGTACCAAAGGAAAAACAGAAAGATGGTGTGTGTTATGTTCCAGCGGTGAATCCAACACCTTCACGTCGCATTGTTGTTGCCTACCGACCGGGTTCTCCGTTAAAGGGGCGCTTTGAGCAACTGGCTGAAACTATCCGAACTCAATTGGAAAAAACAGCTTAACGGTCAAATTCAGATTGTAGGTACAAAACCGTTTAAATTGTAGATAACAAAAAAGGGTTGATATGAATTCATATCAACCCTTTTTATTGGTTCAGTTACTTGGTGCAACAAACCCTAGTTAGAACAACTCTTCTACTGCTTCACCTGATGACGTTGAGTAGATGTCATCATTGAAACGTTCAGTAATGTACTCGGTTGGCTCAGTGCCTTTCTCGAAATACTCGAACATTGATGAGCTATCGAACTTGTTGGTCAGTAAGCCTGTTTCACGGTCGATACGAACGCGAACGATATTTTCTGGAAGCTCTTTACGTTGTGCAGGAACACCCGCTAACGCTGTGCCCATGAAATCAACCCATGCAGGTTCTGCTGTTTTAGCGCCCGCTTCTGCACCTGTAATCTGATTCTTACCAAGGTTAGAGTTCGCTTTAGTGCGACCTAGGTTACGGTTGTGGTTATCAAAGCCAACCCATACCGTCGCCACCATGCCAGGGCCGTAACCGCTGTACCAAGTATCTTTCGAATCGTTGGTGGTTCCGGTTTTTCCGCCAATATCGCGACGCTTCAGCGGTTGAGCACGCCAACCTGTACCATTCCAACCTGTGCCGGCACTCCAGTCACCGCCGCCCCAGATGTTGCTGTACATCATTTCACGAACAAGGAACGCGTTCTGCTCAGTGATCACTTGAGGTGCGTACTGTACTTGGGCATCCACATCTTGCTCTGCAAACTCATTAGCCATTGAATCTGAGGTCATTGGCTGTTGGCAATCGTCTTTACACACAACTTTCGGTGTCGCTTGGAATTCAGTCTCACCAAATGGTGTTTCAATGCGGCTGATGTAGAAAGGTTCAACGTAGTAGCCGCCATTCGCAAATACTGAGTAACCTTGTGCTACCTTCATTGGCGTTAAGCTACCCGCACCCAGAGCAATGGTTTCAGAACGCGGTACTTCGTCAATATCAAAACCAAATCGAGTTAGGTAGTTACGAGTATCATCCAAGCCCACTTCGCGCAGTACACGTACCGCCATTACGTTTTTAGATTGAGCTAAGCCAATACGTAAACGAGTTGGACCCACATAGGTCGGTGGTGAGTTCTTTGGTCGCCATGCCGTACCTTGGCTCTTATCCCATTGATTGATAGGCGCATCGTTGATCAGTGAGGCTAGTGTTAAACCTTTTTCAATCGCCGCTGAGTAGATAAATGGCTTGATACCAGAACCCACCTGACGAATAGATTGGGTCGCACGGTTGAATTTGTTGTGAACAAAGTTAAAGCCACCCACCATCGACAATACTGCGCCGTTGTTAGGGTTCATGGCAACAAACGCGGTGTTTGCATTTGGCACTTGGCTTAGTCGCCATACAACCGGTGTTTCAGGTTTAATTGTTGTTTCTTCGGTAGGCTCTTCAGATACCTCATCGCCTGTTACTGCTTCATGGCGAACCCAAACTTGCTCACCAACAGCCAAAATCTCTTTCGCTTGAGAAGGCGCTGGGCCTTGACGGTCGTCTGTTAGGAACTTACGTGCCCAGTTCATGCCTTGCCATTCGATAGTGCCTTTGCCTTGGTTCTTAACCCAAACTTGAGCACTTTTCGAATCAACAGCGGTTACAACTGCTGGTACTAAGTCACCATAGGTCGGTTGAGACTTAAGGTGCTTAACGATTTGTTCTTGATCCCAAGCCGATTGTGCCGTTTGCCATAATACTTTTTCAGCACCACGGTAACCGTGACGCTCATCGTAGCCGAGTAGGTTCTTAATCGCGGCTTGGTTCGCAGCTTTTTGCAGTTTTGAATCAACGGTCGTGTACACCTTCATGCCTGATGTGTAAGCGGCTTCACCATAGCGTTCCACCATCCAAGCTCGTGCAACTTCTGCTACATATGGTGCGCTTAGTTCAATCTCGGCACCGTGATATTTCGAGATAAGTTCTTCACTGCGAGCTTCATCGTACTCTGATTGAGTGATGTATTTTTCGTCTAGCATACGACGTAATACCACGTTACGACGGTTGGTCGCACGCTCAACAGAATAGATAGGGTTCATAGTTGAAGGTGCTTTTGGCATGCCCGCAAGCGTAGCCAATTCACTTAAGGTGAGCTCAGGAAGATCCTTACCAAAATAAACACGCGCTGCTGCGCCGAAACCATATGAACGGTGGCCAAGGAAGATCTTGTTTACGTACAGCTCCATGATCTCTTCTTTACTAAGAAGTTGCTCAATGTGGATCGCAATGAAGATCTCTTTGATTTTACGCATGATCTTTTTCTCATTAGATAAGAAGAAGTTACGCGCAAGCTGCTGAGTTATGGTACTTGCCCCTTGTTTGGCTGAACCGGACATAGCAACCACGAGTGCTGCTCGAGTAATACCAATTGGGTCAATACCAGGGTGCTCGTAGAAGCGGCTATCTTCGGTAGCAATCAAGGCCTCAACTAGGTGGCGAGGTATCTCGTCATAAGTCACTGGGTTGCGACGCTTTTCACCAAATTGAGAGATCAACTTTCCGTCTTGACTGAAGACTTGCATCGGGGTTTGGAGTTCTACGTCGCGCAAAGTGGCAACATCAGGCAACTCGGGTTTTACGTAATAATAAAACCCGAAAATTGTACTGACTCCAAGAATCATGCAAATCAATGTAAATATGAATAATCGCTTTATGAACTTCACCGGATAATCCCTGATTAGTTAAGGCTGATAAGCAGCAAACCCTTGTACTCTAGGTTAAAAACTTAGCTTTCGTTTATTAACGCTTATTTAACTAATAATCACAACCCCTAGATAATCAACGAAATGCTTGGCACTTCAGGAGCTAGGTCACATGGGTTCATCATTAATTACAGGTATAGATATAAATCATCACAGCATCAAAGCCGTGGTACTAAAACCCGTGGGGGAGTTGTATGCCCTAGTGGGATACAAAGAGCTGCCGATTTCGGACGACATTTTTACAGCTAACCATACTTTGGAGTATCAGAAAACTGTTAAGAAACTTAAAGAACTTAGGAAAGGACTGCCTTTTGGCTGTCGCAACGTCGCCATTTCGGTACCCGATAACACGGTGATCAGCAAAGTACTGCAAATAGAGAGTGAGTTAGAAGACAGAGAAAAGGAGTTTTCTATCTATCAAACCTTTGCTCATCAATCTCCCTTTCCTATCGAGGAGCTGAGTTTAGATTTTGTAAAGCTGGAAGACAAACGATTTGGTAAAGGATCGACAAGTAGCTATCAGATATATGCGACTCGTAAGGAAGTTGTAGACAGTCGAGCGGATGCTTTAAATAAAGCCGGATTTAAACCTGTTGTCGTCGACACCCAAGCACATGGTCTGCTCAATATTTGGCAGTTGGCTTCACGCCTTTATCCTGAAAAAAGTAACTGGTTGCTGGTGGACGTAGGAGTTGACCAAACGTCGTTAGGCATTATCCCGCAGGATTCAGCACCTTTCTATAAAGACATCGCTTTTGGTACTCAAGATCTTCGCGATACTGACAGCCCGAGTTATACAGAAGGTGTATTCGGCACCGCAGAGGACACACATCGGTTTATTGTCAATTTGGTTGAAAAGCTTAAGCGACAGTTGCAACTCTATTCCTCAGTGAATGCGCTTGAGCCGATATCCGGGATCTGGCTGATGGGCGAAGGAGCCAGCATTCCGATGGTAGCTGAAGATCTAGAGCGCCATTTCCAGATGAGTTGTGAATCGCTCAATCCTTTATCGTTATTTGAGAACAAGGTGGCGAAGCGGCACCAACTGCCGATGAACTGGCAACATTTCGGCATTGCCGCGGGTATGGCGATGAGTGGACTCAAGTGGCAAGGAGAAAAGCATGTTGCATCAAATTAACCTGCTGCCGTGGCGTGATGAGATTCGCGCTCAGCACAAGAAGCGTTTTATCCACCTAGTCATTCTTGGCGTCATCATTGCACTTACAGGGCAATGGGCGGTTGGTCACTATTTTCAGGGTCAACAAGCCAAACAGCAAGCTCGCCTCAATTATCTTAATCAATACATTGCCGAGCTCGACCGACAAATTCAATCGTTAAAAGTCGCAGAACAAGAACACAAAGCCATTCTGACTCGACTTGATGTCGTGGAGTCTCTGCAGCTTGGCCGTAATAAGACCACCGACTTTATGAATCTAATGCCGGAGCTGATTCCTGAGGGCGTGTATGTCGACAAGATAAAGATGAATGGTCAGGAGATTGAGATGGCAGGTATCAGCGACAGTACGGCTCGCCTCGCCACAATGTTGGACAATCTAGAGCGTTCTGATTCTCTTAAAGGGGTCGAGATGCACTCTATTATCCATAACCGAAAGCGCTTCAATAAAGAGTTTCAGACCTTCAAGGTCTCTTTTGTGTTTAGCCCTGTTTCTTTAGAAAACACAACCGCAGAGAGCGCAACCGCGAGCAGAAAAGAGAAGGGGGCAAATCATGGCTAACCTTCAACGTAGGATTAGCTGGCAAAATAGTGTGAGCTTGCAAGATCTCGATGCTGATGAGATCACCGAATGGCCGTTGTTGCCCCAACTGCTCGTTATTCTGTTGCTGATGATATTAATCCAAGGTGTCGGGACTTGGCTGTATGTGCTGCCTTTAGACGATGAACTGCAGCAGATGAAGCAGCAAGAGCAGACTTTGAAAGCAACATTAAGGATAAAAGCGAACAAGGTTGCGGCTTTGCCTAAGCTTCAGAGTCAGTTGGATGAGCTAACCAGTCGCTACGACTATCTGTTAGAGCAACTACCCGTTCAAAAGGAGCTCGCCAGTATGTTGGCCTCAGTGAATGAACTTGGTTTGGATAATGCGCTGACCTTTACGCGCATTGATTGGGGGCAAAAGCAGAACAAGGAATTCCTCTATCGGTTACCCCTCAATATTGAGCTAACCGGTGATTACCACGAGATTGGTGATTTCTCCGCAGCCATCGCAAAACTGCCGCGCATTATTAGCTTCGATGATGTGAATTGGCAACGAGTCAGTCAAGAAAGCAGCACGCTGCACTTCAGGGTTCGAGCTTATACCTATCAGTTTAAATCGGAGGTGAATGATGAAATTCAATAGCGTCCTTTTATCCCTATTGTTACTGCTTGTGCTTTCAGGCTGTAAAGCCAACCAGGATTCGTTAGAAGATTTTGTGAGGCAAGTTGAAGCTAAGGCGAGAAAAGAGGTAGAAAAACTTGTCCCAGAAACAGAGTTCTTGGCCGCAACTTATCAACGGCACGCCTTTCGTCCTCCCTTTGAACTTCCTAAAGAAGCCATGGTGCAAAATCAACCCTTGGTGAAGAAAGACTGTTGGCAGCCGAACGCTCGTTCTCGTATTGGCAAGTTAGAAAAATACCCGCTGAGTAAGCTGCGTTTAAGAGGCGTAATGGGTAGTGGAACAAGCGTTTCAGGGTTAGTACAAACCCCAAAAGGGAACGTGGTCAATGTGAAAAAAGGTCAGTTTATTGGCTTAAACAATGGTCGAGTTACTAAGGTGACGAGCCAGTACGTACAGATTAATGAAACCCTTCCAGATGGTTTAGGTTGTTGGCATAAGCGCAACGTTAAGCTCGCTCTGAAGTAAACCAATGTCACATGATGTGGATATGAGATGTAAATATGAATAAAGGAATAAGTCGATTAGTGAGCAAGGCTCTACAAGGTTTTGCTGTGTCTGTGATGTTGGTGGTTAGCGTGTTCAGCTATGCCGAGAGCTTGCCAAATCAATTGGAAAATATTGATTTTAGGGTCAACAAGGAGAAAGACGCCGTCATCATTATCGAATTGGCAACCAGCACTGCAGTGGTGGATGTTCAACGTGCTCAGGAAGGTTTAAGTATCGAGTTACTCAATACTCAGGTGAATGACGATAAGCTCTACCTCCTGGATGTGAAGGACTTCGCGACCTTAGTTGAAGGCATTGAGGTGTATAAGGAAACGCCCAGTACGCGATTGTTGGCAACGATCGCTGGTGACTATCAATATGAATACAACTTAAAAGGTCGCTTTATTGAGGTAGTGATCAGTAGGCCTACTATTGATGAAGTGACAATAGAGAAAAATGTTTTAGAAAAAGAAGGCAAGGTGATATCGATTAACTTCCAAGATATCCCTGTACGTAATGTTTTGCAGCTTATTGCTGATTACAACGATTTCAATCTCGTTGTTTCTGATTCAGTCACGGGTAATCTGACTTTACGTTTAGATGGTGTGCCTTGGCAGCAAGTTCTCGACATTATCTTGCAAGTTAAGGGGTTGGATAAGCGTGTTGATGGCAACGTTATCTTGGTGGCACCTAAAGCTGAGCTCGACCTTAGAGAGCAACAAGCACTAGAGAAATCTCGCTTGGAAGAAGAGCTAGGTGAACTCAAGTCGGAAATCATCAAGATTAACTTTGCCAAAGCCACCGACATTGCCGACATGATTGGTGGGGAAGGGGCGGTAAGCATGCTGTCCGAGCGAGGCTCGATTACCATTGATGAGCGAACTAACTCCCTGTTGATTCGTGAATTGGAAGAAAACATTGTGGTGATACGAGGCATTATTGAATCGCTAGACATTCCCGTGAAGCAAGTTCAGATAGAAGCACGTATTGTCACTGTTACTGAGGGTAATCTTGATGAACTAGGAGTGCGTTGGGGCGTTTCCTCGACCAACGGAAGCTTCAAAGTTGGCGGCTCGATAGAGGGCAACCATCCATCGCAAATTACGCCGTATGACGATAATGGTGGGAATAGTGCGATTGACGATTTCCTCAACGTTAATTTAGGAGCAACTTCCCCGAGCGCGTCGAGTATTGCGTTTCAGGTAGCCAAGCTGGGTTCTGATACCTTGCTCGATCTTGAATTGTCAGCACTGCAACAAGAGTCGAAAGCAGAGATTATTTCTAGCCCACGCTTAATTACCACCAATAAAAAACCCGCTTATATTGAGCAAGGTACTGAAATCCCTTATTTAGAGTCTTCTTCAAGTGGTGCTACTTCAGTCGCATTTAAGAAAGCGGTATTGAGTCTCAAGGTGACTCCGCAGATCACACCCGACAATCGTTTGGTATTGGATTTGAGCGTGACTCAAGATAGGCCGGGGCAAGTGGTGAAAACCGGCACCGGTGAAGCTGTCGCTATTGATACGCAAAGAATTGGGACGCAAGTGCTTGTTAATAATGGTGAAACGGTCGTGTTGGGTGGTATTTTTCAACACAGTGTGAGCAGCCAAGTTGATAAAGTTCCACTGTTAGGAGACCTTCCTGTTCTTGGCGCATTGTTCCGTCGTAGCTATGAAAATGTAGGCAAAAGTGAACTACTTATTTTTGTTACACCTAAAGTTGTGATTCAGTAATGAGCAATTAGATTAAAAATAAAGTTGCATTAGTGGCACCTAACCTTGATAATTTCGGGTCTTATCACGAATTATCTGTGAGGAATCGGTGCCACGGGCCTTTTAATTTCAGTACTTGTACTGACCTACCTTGTGGCGATGTCATTGAATTAACGTTGTAAATTACTGCTAAAAACATGGCTGAGAAACGCAATATTTTTCTTGTTGGCCCAATGGGCGCCGGCAAAAGTACAATTGGTAGACACCTAGCTTCCCAACTTCATATGGAGTTTCTAGACTCTGACACTGTGATCGAAGAGCGCACTGGCGCGGACATCGCATGGGTTTTTGATGTTGAGGGCGAAGATGGTTTCCGTAAGCGCGAAGAATCTGTAATCAACGATCTGACAGAAGAACAAGGTATTGTTCTTGCGACAGGTGGTGGTTCAGTGCTGAGCAAAGAAAACCGTAACCGTCTATCTGCACGAGGCATTGTTGTATACCTAGAGACAACAATTGAAAAGCAACTTGCTCGCACTAACCGCGACAAGAAACGCCCTCTACTTCAAACAGACAACCCGCGTGATGTGCTAGAAGATCTAGCTGTATCTCGCAACGCACTATACGAAGAAGTGGCGGACTACACAGTTCGTACTGACGACCAAAGTGCAAAAGTGGTAGCCAACCAGATCGTAAAAATGCTAGAAGAACGTTAAGTTCATTTTTCGGAGAGCAAACCCATGGAACGGATTACGGTCAATCTAGCTGAGCGTAGCTACCCTATCTCTATTGGCGCCGGGTTATTTGAAGACCCGGCGTACCTTTCTTTTTTATCAGGCAAGCAGAAAGTTGTTGTTATCAGTAATGTGACAGTAGCGCCTCTTTATGCAGATAAAATTTTATCGCTATTGGATCAAGTAGGCTGTCAGACATCTCTTCTCGAGCTGCCAGACGGTGAACAGTACAAAACCCTTGAAACGTTCAATTCAGTGATGAGCTACATGCTTGAAGGAAATTACAGCCGCGATGTGGTGGTGATTGCTTTAGGTGGTGGTGTTATCGGTGATTTGGTTGGTTTTGCTGCCTCTTGTTATCAACGCGGTATTGATTTCATTCAAATCCCGACCACCCTTCTTTCTCAAGTGGACTCTTCTGTTGGTGGTAAAACCGCAGTAAACCATCCTCTTGGTAAGAATATGATCGGCGCTTTTTACCAACCGAAATCTGTCATCATCGATACTAACTGCCTATCAACGCTTCCAGAGCGTGAGTTTGCAGCTGGCATGGCTGAGGTGATCAAATACGGCATCATTTACGATGAAGCCTTTTTTGGCTGGTTGGAACAGAATCTAGAGAAACTGTATCAACTTGATGAAGAGGCACTGATCACCGCGATTGCTCGTTGTTGTGCAATTAAGGCTGAAGTGGTTGCTATCGATGAAAAAGAGTCAGGAATCAGAGCGTTATTGAACCTAGGTCATACATTTGGTCATGCGATTGAAGCAGAACTAGGCTATGGTAATTGGCTACATGGTGAAGCTGTGTCGTCAGGCACTGTAATGGCAGCAAAAACCGCCCAATTACAGGGACTGATTTCTCAGCAGCAACTTGAGCGAATTATTTCTATACTCAAGAATGCGAAACTACCAATCCATACGCCAGAAAGCATGTCTTTTGAAGACTTTATGAAGCACATGATGCGCGATAAAAAAGTGCTGTCTGGTCAGTTGCGTCTGGTATTACCAACAAGTATTGGTACTGCTGAAGTGGTTGCTGATGTACCTCAAGACATCATTAAACAAGCGATTGATTTCTGCCGTACTCTTTAAATTCGGCTATGAGGTTGCCTAGCTAAACGTTAGGCAACTGAAGCGCTTTACAGATCGAACTTATCAGTAGGGATCCCCAATGAGTTTGGCTCATGATTTAAGAGTATTGGAGTTAGAGTCTCAAGTTGAGTTGCTAGAGCGTTTACAGCTTTTAACTAACTTTGGTTCAAATTTTGTAAATGTTGCTGGTAAAACGGGTTCTGGCCGATCTTGGTTAGCTCAGCGTTATCTTGAAGCATGGTCAACTGAAAAAAATCAGTGTTTATTGCTTTGTCACCCAAGCCAAGACGATCAACAGCGCCGCGCACTTATTCTTAGTCAGATTGTTTCTGATCCACTCTTTAATCAACATGATTCGTTATCTGATAGCCTTGCTAGGCTGCTGGATGGAGAGTCGTGTAATGTGCTTATTGTTATTGATGACGCCCACCGACTGTCTGAGCTACTGGTATCAGAATTATGGATGTTGGTACTTGAAGCTCAATCTAATCCTCAATGGACGATCAATATCGTTCTCTTTTCGCAAACTGGCCACTTAGACACGCTATTAACACGACTTAGTTATGGTCAGCCGCACAAACCTATCGCCCTTGAGATCGATGATCTTTCACAACCAGAAGCTGAACATTTCTTTGAGTCACTGGTGATTCGATATGTCGATGATGAATCAGAATCTCGGGTGCGAAATGCATTTAAAAAAGCGCAGCCTCTACCCGGTGAACTAATGGCTTTAGGAGACTTGAAAGTGGAAAAAAGGATTATTATTCGTTCTATAATTGGTTCACCCGTCAATATTGCGATTGTGGTAGCCTTGCTGTTAGTTGCTATTGGTGGTGGTTATTGGTGGATGTTTAATCAACCAACGCCTGACGATAAAGCGCAATCTATTATCGCCCCTATTGAACAGACAGCTATTCCAACGTTGGAAGTGGAAAATGCAACTGAGCAAGACACAATCGACGGAACTGTTGATTCTGAAGCCGAAGTTGATATGAGTTATCAAGGTGCTGATGATGACAGTTCGTCTCTGCCACCAACTGTCGTTGAAGATACCGCGAGTGTTGGAGAAGTCGAGCAAGATCAGCAACGCGTTGTGATCACCTCTGACGTGGTTGATGCTCTGCTTGATGACAAGCCTGAAAGTGCCGATACCAGCGCGATTGATGTGGCTGTTGAGGAAAACACAGGGGCAGCGGTTAGCGCGCAACCTGATTCTGCACAAGTCGAACCACAACCAACAGTCGATGAAGAATTAGATCTAACTGAATCAACGCCACCGACCAAAAAGATTACTTTCTCATTTGCACGCGAAGAGCTACAAGCTATCTCGCCGCGCGCTTATACCCTACAGTTGAGTGCGATGACCTCATTGGAAGATGTACAATCTTTCATTGAAGAGTATGAGCTTGAGAACAAGGTTCGTATTTACCCAACACTTCGTAATGACACCAAGTGGTTTATTATCACTTATCAAGATTATCCAACGATTCAAGTGGCGCGAGATGCGGCAAGTGCGTTATCAACACCCCTTCAACAGTTGGAACCTTGGGCAAAATCGATGAATCAAGTGCATCGAGAGATAGAACGTGCGAAATAACCCTGAGCTTAGCCTCAAAATATGTTACATTCCGCAGCCTTATTTTTGAGTTGATAGATAGAGCAGTAAATGAAAAAGCAGCGTGCCTTTCTAAAATGGGCTGGTGGTAAATATGGCCTAGTTGAAGACATCCAACGTCACCTGCCACCTGCTCGTAAATTGGTAGAACCGTTTGTCGGTGCCGGATCAGTATTTCTGAATACTGATTTTGAACAGTACCTACTTGCAGATATTAATCCCGATCTTATCAACCTATATAATCTACTTAAAACCGATCCTGAAACTTATATCACGGAAGCGAAGCGCTGGTTCTGTCCGGAGAATAACCGTAGAGAAGTGTTCTTAGATGTTCGTGCTCAGTTCAACGATACCGACAACGTCATGTATCGTTCGCTTGCCTTCTTGTATATGAACCGTTTTGGCTTCAATGGCCTGTGTCGTTACAACAAGAAGGGCGGTTTTAACGTTCCGTTTGGTTCTTACAAAAAACCTTACTTCCCAGAAGCCGAGCTGGAGTTTTTTGCTGAGAAAGCGAAAAAGGCCACTTTCGTTTGTGAGGGATACCATGAAACCTTTAGCCGTGCTCGCAAAGGCTGCGTGGTTTACTGTGATCCTCCTTACGCACCGCTATCAAATACCGCTAACTTCACCTCTTACGCAGGTAACGGCTTTAGCTTAGATGACCAAGCTGCACTGGCGGATGTCGCTGAAAAAGCGGCGATGGAACGCGATATTCCTGTCTTGATTTCAAACCATGACACAACCTTAACGCGCCGTTTATACCATGGTGCGGAACTGAACGTGGTCAAGGTTAAGCGCACCATTAGCCGTAATGGCGCAGGGCGCAATAAAGTTGATGAGTTACTGGCGCTTTTCCATAAGGAGAAAAACCAGCAACACGCTTCAACAGAATTGTCGTCGTCAGCATAATCCTCGAACTCATTAAATTGAGTGACCCACGGGTACTTTCTTAAACTAATCTTTCGAACTGCTAGGATCTGCTTAGGTGCTTAGGTAGAATTGCACACCAAATAGTCTTGGGATTGAGTCTTGTACTTGTGTATGAGAGGTCACAAGGCGGTGATATTCGCAATTTACTCACTCTTAAGAGGTTTGGTATGAAAGATTTTCTAATCGCTCCATCGATTTTGTCTGCAGATTTTGCTCGTCTTGGTGAAGACGTCGAAAAAGTACTCGCAGCCGGTGCCGACGTTGTGCACTTCGATGTGATGGATAACCACTACGTACCTAACCTGACTTTTGGTGCACCGATCTGTAAAGCATTGCGCGACTACGGCATCACAGCTCCTATCGATGTTCATCTAATGGTTAAGCCAGTAGACAGCATAGTACCTGAGTTTGCCAAAGCTGGCGCATCAATGATTACCTTCCACGTTGAAGCGTCTGAGCACGTTGATCGCACTCTACAGTTAATCAAAGAACATGGCTGTAAAGCAGGTGTAGTATTGAACCCAGCAACGCCACTTTCTTGCCTTGATTACATCCTAGACAAAGTCGACATGATTCTACTTATGTCAGTGAACCCTGGCTTTGGCGGTCAATCTTTCATTCCTCACACACTTGATAAGCTGCGCGCAGTTCGTAAACTTATTGACGAATCAGGCCGTGATATCCGCCTTGAGATTGATGGCGGCGTGAAGGTTGATAACATCCGTGAAATTGCAGAAGCGGGCGCAGATATGTTCGTTGCCGGTTCAGCGATCTTCAATCAACCAAATTACAAAGAAGTGATTGATGAGATGCGTGCAGAGCTTGCAAAAGTTAACGCATAAAAGTAGAACTAGGGTCAGTTGACCTAAAATCAAAAATTTAGATAAAGGGGCTAATTGGCCCCTTTTTTACGTCTTATCGCTCAACACATAAGACGACAATTATAAATAGGAAAGTAAGATGTCATTAAGCTCAATAAAACTGATCGCCTTTGATTTGGATGGAACCTTGTTAGACAGCGTGCCTGATTTAGCTGTCGCCGCTGACCAAGCTTGTCAGGAGCTGGGTTTCCCTTCAGTGAGTGAAGAACAAGTTCGCGACTATGTTGGCAATGGTGCTGACGTGCTTATCGGGCGCTCACTCAGCCGCAACCTAACTGTTGACCCAAGCTTAGAGCCTGAGCTGCTTAAGAAAGCGCGCATCTTGTTTGATGATTTCTACGAACAGGGCGGCCACAAGCTGAGCCACCTTTACCCATCAGTAAAAGAGACGCTGGCAGAGCTGCATAATGCGGGTTTCACTATGGCGCTTGTGACCAACAAACCATCGAAGTTTGTACCCGACGTTCTGGCGCAACACGGTATCGATAAGTACTTTGTTGATGTTTTAGGCGGCGACTCTTTCCCAGAGAAAAAACCGAATCCAGTAGCGCTGAACTGGTTGCTAGAAAAGCACAATGTGAAGGCTGAAGAGATGTTGATGGTTGGTGATTCAAGCAACGACATCAAAGCGGCTAAGAATGCAGGATGCCACTCGTTTGGTCTGACTTATGGCTACAACCACGGTGAACCGATTTCAGTATCAAACCCTGATTATGTCGCAGACAACATTGCGCAATTACTAGATGTCGTTCTAGTTTCAGCATAAAGCGGACAAAAGTTAGCGAACCTACTAGCAAAATACTTATCAATGAGTACACTGGTTGAGCCGTACAGAAGAGCTGTGCGGCTTTCTATTTTAAAGTTAAGAAGCTAAGTTTTTAAGAGATTCAGTTATTAAAAACTGAGTTGTTAAGACGCAAAGCGAACAAGCAAAGGAATTAAAACCATGAGCAAGCCCATCGTATTGAGTGGTGTTCAACCATCTGGTGAACTAAGTATCGGTAACTACTTGGGTGCTCTACGTCAATGGCAACAGATGCAAGATGATTACGATTGCCAATACTGTGTTGTAGACCTTCACGCAATTACGGTTCGCCAAGATCCGAAAGCACTGCATGAAGCGACTCTAGACGCACTAGCAATCTGTCTTGCTGTCGGTGTTGATCCAAAGAAGAGCACGCTATTTGTTCAGTCACACGTACCAGAGCATGCTCAACTTGGTTGGCTTCTTAACTGTTACACGCAAATGGGTGAACTGAGCCGTATGACTCAGTTTAAAGATAAGTCTGCGCGTCACTCTAATGATGTAAACGTAGGTTTATACGACTACCCGGTGTTGATGGCTGCAGACATTCTGCTTTACGGCGCTCACCAGGTGCCTGTAGGTAGCGACCAGAAACAGCACTTAGAGCTGGCGCGTGATATCGCAACTCGCTTTAACAACATCTACGGTCCTGAAACGCCAATCTTCCAAGTACCAGAACCTTACATTCCAACAGTGAATGCACGTGTAATGAGCCTGCAAGATGCGACGAAGAAAATGTCTAAGTCGGATGACAACCGTAAGAACGTGATTACTCTGCTAGAAGAGCCTAAGTCGATTATCAAGAAGATCAACAAAGCGCAAACCGATGCAGAAACGCCACCACGTATTGCCCACGATTGGGAAAACAAAGCGGGCATCTCTAACCTAATGGGTCTTTATTCAGCAGCGACGGGTAAAACGTTTGAAGAGATTGAAGCGCAATACCAAGGCGTTGAGATGTACGGTCCATTCAAGAAAGACGTAGGCGCAGCATTAGTTGAAATGCTTGAGCCGATTCAATCTGAATACCACCGTATCCGTGCTGACCGTGCTTACATGGACGCAGTAATGAAAGCGGGTGCTGAAAAAGCGTCTGAGCGTGCTGCAGTAACACTGAAAAAAGCATACGAAGCGGTAGGTTTTGTTACTCGCCCATAGAGTGAACTGAAACGACTCGTTTAGAAATTCAAGCCCAAAGTGACTTTGTTTACTTTGGGCTTTTTATTGCCTGCTCCATTTACCTTCCCAGTAAATCTCTTGTTTGAATTGATAATTTAAGCATTATCTAGCTAACACATTCATCATGCTAATGCTGTGCAGTTGATCTTATTTGGCATCCTCAAGTTTTATAGAGTCACTCTTGTTTCTATATATGTTGGAAATATAAAACGTGCCAAACAATTGATGATTCCAAAGTGATAAGTTCCTCATTTTCTTGCCAACTGACTTATTCCTTTCATAAATAAACCTGATAGTTACCACAAAATACATGACTGTCCATAGATGGCAGTGACTATAAATCGATGAACTTAGGTGAAACGGATGGCTCTTTTACATAAACCTTCATTGCTAGCAGTGGCAATTGGTAGCTTGTTAACCACAAGCGCACACGCTGATTTGTTTATTTCACAATATGTGGAGGGCGGCAGCTATAACAAAGCGGTTGAGATTGCCAATAACGGCGATAGCAGCATTAATTTAGATGGTTACTCGTTGGCGAAGTCTGCGAATGGCAATGGATCATGGGGCGCCACTTTACCTTTGAATGGCCACGTTTTAGCGCCCGGTGAAGTACTTGTGGTTGCGCACACCAGCGCAAGTGACGAAATTAAAGCGGCAGCTGATATTCTTAACGCGTCGATTGCTAATCACAATGGTGACGATCCGCTGGCTATCTTGAATTCAGATGGTTCGGTGCACGATGTTGTCGGTTTGATGGGCGATGTGGACTGGGGTAAGGATGTTACTTTGGTTCGTGCTAAACAAACACCTTCTGCGACGTTTGATGCTTCGCAATGGGTATCGTTACCTAAGGACAGTATTGAAGGGCTAGGTTCACTAGACAATGTAGAGTTGCCTGACGCGTTTGCCTGTACGCAAGATGGCTCTGCTCCTGTATTCACGACTATTCAAGAGATCCAAGGTGAAGGCGCAACATCACCGTTCATTGATGGCTACCCGTACATCACCGACGATGAGTATTTCGTAAAAGGTGTGGTTAGCGCAGTGACAACGGGCCTAACCAAAGGCTTCTATCTGCAAGCGCTTAAGGATGACTTCAATTCAAGCACTTCTGAAGGTCTATTTATCCACACCAATCAATCGAGTTCAGAACTGGCTGCGGGCGATGTAGTGTGTGTGAAAGGTAAGGTTCAAGAATACTACAACCATACTCAGCTTAAAGTTGAAAACAACCAATGGTTTAAGCAGGGTGAGCAACAAGCGCCTGAAGCGACAGCAATTGAACCCTTAGACAATGACGAGAACTTCGCTGCAACGCTTGAACGCCATGAAGGCATGTTGGTGAAAACAACCGAAGCGCTTGATATGCGTGTCACTCGTACCTTTGGTTATGACTACGCAGGTCGTCGTAACAACATGGTATTGGCCCATGAGCGTATCAATATGCAGCCGAACCAGTTATCTGCAGCAGGTTCTGAAGAGGCGAAACAGCAAACTAAAGATAACGCAGACCGTCGTCTTTTCGTTGAAACGGATCAAAAAGCGGGTGATGGCCAAGTTCCTTTCTACCCAGATTTTGGCCGTACCGACATCGACCAAGATGGTTCAACAGAAGACTACATCCGTATTGATGACACCATTGTTGGCCTAGAAGGCGTGCTGACTTACAGCTACGGTGAGTACCGTTTAATTGCGACTAACCAGATCTCGGCTAAGAACTTTGTACGTAATGACCCACGTACTGACAAGCCTGATATGGACGAAGGTGATCTACGTATCGCGACCTTCAACGTATTAAACTACTTTAACTCTCCATTTGGCGGTGACGCGAACCAACACGGCAACAACCGTGGCGCGAACACCATCACTGAGTTTGAGCTGCAGCAAGAGAAGATTGTGAACGCGATTCTTCGTCTAGATGCCGACATCATTGGTTTGATGGAAATTGAGAACAACGGTTTTGGTGAAGGCTCTGCCATTCAGCAGCTTGTAAACCAACTGAATGATCGCATTGAGCGTAAGAAAGACCGTTATACGTTTGTCGCTGTTGATTCAAATGAAGATGGCGTAACCGACGAGATGGACTCGATTGGTACTGACGTAATCACAACGGGTGTTATTTATCGTAAGAAGGTCGTTAAGCTTAAAGACAGCCGTGTTATCGCGATGCCAAGCCAACAGGCACCAGAAGTGTTAGATGATTCTGGCAAGGTGATTGAAGACGGTAAGAACTACCAACGCGACTCGTTAGCGCCAACCTTCAAAGTTAAGGGTACCAAAGAGAAACTCACTGTAGCGATCAACCACTTTAAATCGAAAGGTTCTAAGTGTTGGGAAGATGCAGCGCCCGTTGAGCAGGGCGGTCAAGGTGGCGTTGATGCCGATAAGCAAGGTTCATGTGAGAACTTCCGTGTAGCTGCTGCGGTGGCGCTGGGTGAAGCGCTAGACGGCATCAAAGGCCATAAAGTGATTCTGGGTGATATGAACTCGTACGGCATGGAAGACCCAATGCTGGTGCTGACGGATTACTCTGAAGAGAAATACGGCAAGCAAATCAAAGCGGCGCGTAACACTTACATTGACGGCATCGAGCAGTTTGGTGACAGCGGTGCGGTGATTACTAAGAACTACGGCTACATTAATGCAGTGGCTCAAAAGCACCCAGACAGCTGGAGCTACTCATACAATGACGAAGTGGGCGCTCTGGATCACCTGTTGATCAGCGACAGCCTGAAAGACATGGTGGTGGATGCAACTGACTGGCATATTAACGGTGGCGAATCGACGTTGTTTGACTACAACGAAGAGTACAAAGGCGATCTACCTAAGTACCAAGATCACTTCCGTTCATCGGATCATGATCCGGCAGTTCTTGAGCTTAAAGTCGGTGGTTCGTTTAGTTTCGGTGCGCTGATGTCATTGTTTGGCTTAGCAATGTGGCGTCGTCGTAAGTCATAAGGCTTTTCGAGTCATAATAAACCGCTACCTATAGGTAGCGGTTTATATTTTAGCTACTCATTGATACCAATCGTAGTAAATAACTGTTCACCCTAGCTTGTTAAAAATCTAGATAACGTCGTTAGATTTTTTGATTGTAGAATAACTACTTATCAAAAAAATCCGCCTTGTTCTCAAGCTTTTTTCCTGCGCTATTTTTGAACACTTACTTACTGTGATTGGTATGATTCCATCTTTTCAAGGTCGTACTGGCGTATTTGTACCGCTTTTTCCAGTGATACCGGTTTTGAAAATAAGTACCCTTGGACAATGTCACATCCATATTGTTTAACATATTCTAGTTGTTCAATGGTTTCGACACCTTCAGCGACGGTTCTTGTTCCTGTAGACCGCCCAATTGCGACAATGCTTTTTAATAGTTCATGAGCGGTATTCGATTCTGAAAGTTGCCAAATAAAGCTACGATCTATTTTAATTTCATGAATAGGAAGTAATGACAAATACTTCAACGAAGAGTACCCAGTACCAAAATCATCTAAGGCCAAGTGAAACCCTTTACTACGAAGTTGATACGCAACTTTTGCTACCTCTTCCGGATTTTTTAGCATGATGCCTTCGGTGGCTTCTAGGCATATATGGGATGGGTTTATACCGTAGCGCTCTGTTATTTTAATGATATTTTCAGCAAAGTTTGTTTCACCAATTTGAACTGGTGATAAGTTCAGTGCCAGTAAAGTAGGAGCATCGTCTGGAAAGTCGAGTTCTGAATACTGTTGGTAGGCTAATTCAATAAGATACCAACCTAATGCGCGTATGTGACCACTGACTTCAGCGACGGAGATAAATTCATCAGGGTAAACGTTACCCAATGTTGGGCTTTTCCATCGAGCTAGCGCTTCGATTCCCCATAACCTTCCAGACTGTAAGCAATACTGAGGCTGATAATCTAAATAAATTTCTCTTCTTTCTATAGCTGTAAGTAAATTGTCTTCAATCAGAAACTTACGTTGATTTTTCGCAGAGGTTTTTGATGAGAAAATAGCACAGTTTGCTTTGCCTTCTGATTTCACAGAATGGAGCATAATATCAGAGCTTGCGAGTAACTCATCGACAGTGCGCCCGTGATCGGGATACAAGGCGGCACCTAAGCTAAAACTGATATCAAATTCATGCTCAAAGCATTGATACTTGGTCGCAAGTTCATCATGAAATAGTTTCATGACGCTTTCTGCCTGTTTTAGGCTGTTTAGAGCAGGGAAAGTAACAATAAATTCATCACCTCCGAACCGGAACACTTCTGAAAAATTAGGGCATACTTTTTTAAGCGTTTGAGATATCTGTATTAAGAGTTCGTCCCCAACACTGTGTCCGTAGTAGTCGTTGATGTTTTTAAAGTTATCTACATCAATAAAACAGACAAGAAATTTATCGTCATCTGATTGAGTTTTGGCCAGCTCTTTCTCCATATAGACTTCAAAAAAGTGTCGATTAAAAAGCCCAGTCAGTTGGTCATGATTAGCAAAGTGATTCAGCGTGCTGTTTGCAGTGTTGAGCTTTTCAAAGTCAGATTGAATTTCAGCTTGATAAGATTCAAAGCGACGAGAAACTAGAGTGCTTACATAATATGAGAGTAGTCCGACTAATAGAACAACTATGCTATACATGAGTGCTAAGCGATTGAGCTCATCATTTCTTTTTTCAATCAACTCGGCATTTTTTTTAGCAACAAGTCTTTCTAATGCAGTGACACTAAAGCTCGCGCCTATCGTCCAGCCCCAAGTACTATTTTTGATGACATAACTAAGGTTTTCTGACGAGTGATTGTCGGCTGCTAAGTGTCTAACGTAGACATCCGATTGTTCCAACAGCGCGACTGCTTGAGTACGGAAGTGTATGTTTTTAATATTATGGATATTAGTACCAATAAAGCTAGGAGTGGTATGAGCCAGCACATCGCCTTTAGTGTCGATAACGTAGAAGTTACTCTGTTGACCAATTTGAAGCTGACTTAACCATTCGAGTACATTATTTTGAATGTCTGATTGGACATCTGTAATAAAGTCACTTGTACCTATGTACCAATTATATGGCGAGAAATTAACGATATAGCCGATTTTTTCATACTGCTTTGCGAATGAATTCGGTTTTAGAAACCACCATTTATGAAAGCCTTCTTTTTCTTCAATCGCTTTTTTTGTTAACTCCTGAGCAACAAAGTGTCCTTTAGCATCTTGAAACTCCCATTTAGAGGCTCCTTGCATACTAGGAAAAACAGGGTGAAAAATAACAGTTCCATCATGGTGATAAATAAAAGGGTAACCACGACCGTCATTGAATCTGTAGTTTTTCAAACTCGAACGAACCAAGGTTGTAAACTCTTGTTCACTTAATTGTGGGTTGTCTTTGTACAGTTGATTTAGTATGGAGTGAGTGCGGAGAGTATGAGTTTTTATACTGTCGCGTAGTGTAGTTATTGTTGTTTCTTCTAAGTAGTTGAGCTGCTTGTTGACATAGCTGACTTGAGCTTTTAAATAGGATTTTTTTTCTTCAACAATATCGGACTCTATGTGGGTGATTTCTTGATTGGTTCGTCGATAGCTATCATTGACCGATAACGAAAAAACGATAATAGAGAATAGAACCACAGTTATAGTCGGTATGTAACGAATTAGGTAGACGAGCTTGTTCTCTTTCATTTTTCTATTAAAGTCAGTAAATTCACACTAATGATAACTCAAACAATTATTCATTGACTTGTTATTTTTCACAAAAAAAGAACTATGCCATAAAAAAATCGCAACTTATAAGGTTTTAATTTTTATGGGAACTTTGGCTGGGATGGGAGATATCTATGCCTTGAGAAGACAAAGTGGATCACTCTGGCGTCATTGCCAGTAACGTTTATGTATTTGTAGTGTAAAGTTATCAGGGCAGCGAAAGCTGATTTTCTTTTTATCATTTTCACTTGCCTTTCTTGCTTTATATTGCACAATACCGCCCCTATATCTCCCAATCCTTTAGTATTTAGCAAACGATTTCGACCCATGTTACTTATCATCGATAACTACGACTCTTTTACCTATAACTTGTATCAGTATTTCTGTGAGTTAGGGGTAACTGTAAAAGTTGTTCGCAACGATGAGATTGATATTGCGGGTATTGAATCGCTAAATCCTAGTCACCTTGTTATCTCGCCGGGTCCTTGTACACCGGATGATGCGGGCATTTCTCTACAAGTCATCGAACACTTCGTTGGTAAACTGCCGATCTTAGGTGTGTGTCTTGGTCATCAAGCCATTGCCCAAGTGTTTGGTGGTGAAGTGGTGAGAGCCAGACAAGTGATGCACGGTAAAACCTCTCCGATACGCCACAATGGCAAGAGTGTTTTTCAGGGATTGAACAACCCATTGACCGTGACACGTTACCATTCTCTAGTGGTGAAAAATGGCACGCTACCAGATTGCTTTGAACTGACGTCTTGGACGGAGTTTGAAGATGGCAGCATGGATGAGATCATGGGTTATCAACACAAAACCTTGCCGATTGATGCGGTGCAATTTCACCCTGAATCGATTAAAACAGAGCAAGGACACCAGCTTCTCGCTAACTTCCTAGCACGCTGAGTGTTTAAATTTGACCCTTTCTCCGCCTAAATAAGCCAGTTAAACCTGTCAGCCCATTCGTTAAGCGTTTAAATTCGGGCTTTACGCGCCTCTCTCCCTCTGACGCCGATCACTTTTTATAACATTTCTCTCTCGCTTCGCTAAGTTTTTAGCCTATGCAAAATTATTCGCGTTATTTCCTCTCGAACCCTATATACCGCTGTGCCAGTAAGGCTTTGCTATTACTAGTCATACGTTTAGGTAAAAAAAGCTTCATAAAACAGATTAATTGATGCATAAATAGTCATAGGTAGTGACGTTTAGCTGGTTGTTAGGGATGGCTAAAGAATAATCTACTATTGAAAAGGTTAATTAAATGTAAATATAATGCTGCGGCGGGATTATGGCGAGAGAAAATATCTTTGTCTCACTTATGAACCAGTACGCTTATTTGCGAAGCTTGCGGTATCGAGAAGGAATGTACGATGACAGTGGAAAAAAAAGTAGAACGTAGTCTGTTTAATGAGGTGATGGTGCCTTGTTATAACCCAATGGAAATGATCCCGGTAAAAGGGGAAGGCGCACGCGTTTGGGACCAACAAGGCCGAGAGTATATCGACTTTGCTGGTGGTATCGCTGTGAGCTGTTTGGGTCACTGTCACCCAGCAATGGTTAACGCAGTTACTGAGCAAGCAAACAAGATTTGGCATTTAAGTAATGTCATGACCAACGAACCTGCACTGCGTCTAGCGAAGAAACTAACAGACGTATGTTTTGCAGAAAAAGTATTCTTTGCCAACTCTGGTGCTGAAGCGAACGAAGCCGCATTGAAGCTGGCTCGTCGTTGGGCTGCGGATGTTCACGGTCCTGAGAAATCTGAAATCATTGCATTCAAACAAGGTTTCCACGGTCGTACTTTCTTTACTGTAACTGTGGGTGGTCAAGAGGCTTACTCTGATGGCTTCGGTCCTAAACCGGGCGATGTAACTCACCTGCCTTACAACGATATTGCAGCACTAGAAGCGCACATCTCAGATCGCACATGTGCAATCATGATGGAACCTCTGCAAGGCGAGGGCGGTATCATCTCTCCAACATCTGAGTTTGTGAACACAGTTCGTGAACTGTGTGACAAACACAATGCACTGCTTATCTTTGATGAAGTACAAACCGGTAACGGCCGTACTGGTAACTTTTATGCTTACCAAGGTCTAGGTGTAACACCAGACATCTTGAGCACTGCTAAATCACTGGGTGGTGGTTTTCCTATTGGTGCAATGCTCACGACGACTGAATTAGCGACACATCTAAAAGTCGGTACGCATGGCTCTACTTACGGTGGTAACCCACTGGCGTGTGCTGTTGCAGAAGCGGTTGTTGATGTGGTTAGCCAACCTGAAACATTAGCTGGCGTGAAAGAGCGCGAAGCATTGTTTCGTGATGGTCTTGCTAAGATTAACGACAAGTACCAAATCTTCAGTGAAGTTCGTGGCAAAGGCCTACTACTAGGTGCTGCGCTTAACGAAGAGTGGCAAGGCCGTGCACGTGACGTATTAGTAGCAGCAGGCGAACAAGGCTTGATGGTACTGGTTGCTGGTGCAAACGTGGTTCGTTTCACGCCATCACTGGTTATTACTACACAAGAAATTGAAGAAGGCCTATCAAAACTAGACAAAGCAATCGCTACGCTAGTTTAGCCTGAGCGGCGTCATAGGAATGATCGCCAATAGAGCGATCCCATGACGTTCTGCTAAAGGCCCAAGCTTCTGGTTTTGGGCCTATTTTGCATCTGGAGGGAATATTGATGCTAGTTGTTCGCCCAATAAAATTATCTGATTACGATGCGCTGCATACTTGCGCGGTTGAATCTGGTCACGGATTCACATCTCTTCCTGTTAACGAAGAACTGTTAACTAACCGTATTACTCACTCTGAATACAGCTTTGCCAAACCAGACGTGACTGAACCCGGTGATGAAGGCTACCTAATGGTTGGCTTTGATACCGAAACGGGTGAAGTTGCAGGTACCACGGGTATCGAAGCCTCGATTGGCTGGGATGTACCGTTTTACTCTTATCACATCAGCAAGGTGGTTCATTCATCGCAAAAGCTTGGCGTTAATAACGTGGTTAAGCTACTGACTTTTGGTAATAACTACACCGGATGCAGTGAAATTTGCACGTTATTCTTGCGCCCTGACTTCCGTGGTGGTTTGAACGGTCGTTTGATGTCGAAGTGCCGATTCCTACTGATGGCTGAACACCCAGAGCGTTTCTCGAAAACAATTTTTGCTGAGATGCGGGGGGTATCGGATGCCGAAGGTAATTCTCCTTTCTGGCAATGGTTGCAAGAACACTTCTTCTCGATTGATTTCACACTTGCTGATTATCTAACCGGTATTGGTAAGAAAGGCTTCATTGCTGATCTTATGCCGAAGCTACCTATCTATGTGAACCTACTGAGCAAAGAAGCTCAGGCGGTGATCGGAGAGGTTCATGACAATACGCGCCCTGCACTTAAGTTGTTGGAACGTGAAGGTTTCACCAACCGTGGCTATGTCGATATCTTTGATGCGGGCCCAACGGTTGAGTGTGATTTAAGAAACATCGAATCTGTGCGTCATGCGATTAGAGCTCAGGTGAAAATTGCAGAGCACTCAAGCTCTAAAGACTTCCTAATTGGGAATACATCATTTGAGAACTTCCGCGCAGTAGCCGCGAAAGGCGCGTATGACCAAGCAAGCGACACAGTGATTTTATCATCTGAAGTAGCAAGCGCTCTTGAAGTAAAAGAAGGCGAATTCGTTCGTATGTTGGCTCAGTAAGAGCGGCGATTATCTGTCGAAGATTTTAAGGATAGAAGTATGACTCAGTGGATAGCAGGACAGTGGGTGGCAGGTCAAGGTGACGCCATGACATCAGTAAGCCCATACAACAACGAAGTAGTGTGGCAGGGTGATAGTGCAACACCAGCACAGGTTGAATCTGCAGTAGCAGCGGCTCGTGAAGCGTTTCTAGTTTGGAAAAAGTTGAGCTTTGCAGAGCGCGAAGCGATTGTGTTGAAGTTCGCGGAAAAAGTGAAAGAGAACAGCGAAGAGATCGCGCAAATTATCGCAAAAGAGACGGGTAAACCGATTTGGGAAACTCGCACTGAAGTGGGCGCGATGGCAGGCAAGATCGCCATCTCTATTCGTGCGTACCACGAACGTACTGGTGAAGCTTCGCGTGAAGCGGCAGGTAACCAAATCGTACTGCGTCATCGTCCATTAGGTGTTATGGCTGTATTTGGCCCTTACAACTTCCCAGGTCACCTACCTAACGGTCATATTGTTCCAGCTCTGCTATCGGGCAACACCGTAGTATTCAAGCCTTCAGAGCAGACACCTTGGACGGGTGAATTCGCAATGAAGCTATGGCAAGAAGCGGGTCTTCCTGCTGGCGTAATCAACCTAGTGCAAGGCGCTAAAGAGACAGGTATCGCACTGGCTGATGCTAAAGGTCTTGATGGCGTGCTATTTACGGGTAGTGCGAATACTGGTCATATCCTGCATCGTCAATTCGCGGGCCAACCGGGCAAGATGCTGGCACTAGAAATGGGCGGCAACAACCCTATGGTGATCAGCGACCAATACGGTGATGCAGACGCAACGGTATACACTATCATCCAATCGGCGTTCATCAGTGCGGGTCAGCGTTGTACATGTGCTCGTCGCTTGTATGTGCCTGTTGGCGAGAAGGGCGATCTGCTTCTAGATAAACTGGTCGCAGCTACGCAAAAGATTCGTGTCGATCAGCCATTCGCTGAACCTGCACCTTTCATGGGCCCTCAGATCTCTGAAGCTGCAGCTAAGTTCATTTTGGACGCGCAAGCTAATCTGCAATCGTTAGGTGGTGTCAGCCTAGTAGAAGCAAAAGCGGGTGAAGCGGCGTTTGTTTCTCCGGGCATTATCGATGCAACCAACATTGCTGAGTTGCCAGATGAAGAGTACTTCGGCCCATTGCTGCAAGTGGTTCGTTACCAATCGCTAGAGCAAGCCGTTGAAATGGCTAATGACACACGCTTTGGTTTGTCTGCTGGCCTAGTTTCAACCGACGATTCCGAATGGGAATACTTCGTTGACCATATCCGTGCGGGTATTGTTAACCGTAACCGCCAACTAACAGGCGCAAGTGGTGATGCACCATTTGGTGGCCCGGGTGCTTCAGGCAACCTACGCCCAAGTGCTTACTACGCGGCGGACTACTGTGCTTACCCAATGGCGTCAATGGAAGGTGGTGAAACCCAACTGCCAGCGACATTTAGCCCAGGTATTGAGCTGTAGTTTTGGTTCTTAAGCTTTAACTTGATGAATCATAAGCTTATGAGCTCTAGGTTCATGAGTAACAGATTCATTGATTGTGTAATAAGGAAGCGGTGTTATCGCTTCCTCTTTTCACCCACGTCCGACACCTAGATTGGGCGGTAGATAATAATAGAACAAGTATGTCACAGGCTGATGGCTGCTGACTCTATGTCCAGCCTCTCCCTTTCTAATCCAAATTACTAGCTTGCTAGAACCTCTGACAAGGAGTCACCATGACGCCCGATCTACTCTTTAAATCACTATGGGACGATTACATTCACAGGCTTTGTCCATCGGCTGAGAAAGTACATCACTTGCTGAAAGAAGACGAAGCCCTGATTAATGATCATATTGCACTGCGTACTTTCAATGTTGCACCGCTGGGGATTGAAACACTGGCCAAGCCTTTCCTTGAGTTAGGTTACAAGGCATGTGGCGATTACTTGTTTGAGAGCAAGAAGCTAGTGGCTAAGCATTACGAGCATCCAGATCCAAAACAACCAAAAGTGTTCATTAGTGAGTTGAAGGTCGAAGAGTGTTCAAGCGACTTACAACAGATCGTTGCTAAGTTGGTTGATCAAGTGGATGCTAGCAAACTGCAAGGTCATGAATTCTTGTTTGGTGGTCGTCTTTGGGATTTGAGCTTCGCAGATTTCCAAGTGCTAGCAAAAGAGAGTGAATACGCTTCTTGGCTAGCGGCTCATGGTTACGGTGCCAACCACTTTACGGTGAGCGTAAATCAACTTAACGCCTTTGATGAAGTACAGTCAGTGAATGACTATTTGAGCGAATCGGGTTTCACTATCAATGCATCTGGCGGCGAGGTGAAAGGCTCTCCAGAGGTCTTATTAGAGCAATCATCAACAATGGCAGACAAAGTCCCAGTTTCATTTGTTGAAGGTAATGAGATGATTCCTGGCGGCTTCTATGAGTTCGCTAAGCGTTATGCGATGGCCAATGGTGAGCTTTATACCGGATTTGTCGCGGCATCAGCTGACAAGATCTTTGAAAGCACCAATGGTTAAAGAAACATAAGAGCACGGGCTTTGCCCTAGAGGTGCGGGTACGCTTCGCATCGAGAGTGCTTACGTTTGGAAGTTGTAAGTGTCCCATTCGCATCTGCTCTCTAGCTCTTGAGAAAACAAAAAAGCCACCAAATTTGCATTTGGTGGCTTTCAAATTTTTGGCTCAGTTAATCGAGATTAACGAGTGCCGTATACCACGATAGTCTTACCGTGTGCAGAAATTAGGTTCTGCTCTTCTAGCATCTTCAAGATACGACCAACGGTCTCACGAGAACAACCAACAATCTGGCCAATCTCTTGACGAGTGATCTTGATTTGCATGCCGTCAGGGTGAGTCATTGCATCTGGCTGTTTTGCTAGGTTTAGTAGCGTTTGAGCGATACGACCTGTTACGTCAAGGAACGCTAAGTCACCAACCTTTTGGCTAGTTACTTGTAGACGGTTTGCCATTTGCGCTGAAAGGCGCATTAGGATATCTGGGTTCACTTGGATAAGTTGACGGAATTTCTTGAAAGAAATCTCAGCTACTTCACAAGGAGATTTTGCACGAACCCATGCAGTACGCTCTTGGTCTTCTTCGAACAAGCCAAGCTCACCGATGAAGTCGCCTTGGTTTAGGTAAGAAAGAATCATTTCCTTACCTTCTTCGTCTTTGATAAGAACTGCCACAGAACCTTTAACGATGTAGTACAAGGTTTCTGCCTTTTCACCAGCATGAATCAAAGTACTTTTTGAAGGGTACTTATGAATATGACAGTGTGAAAGGAACCACTCTAATGTTGGATCGGTTTGGGGTTTACCTAGAACCATAATATCTTACTTCCTCTGCAGGGTATGCTTGCCGCTTTCCATATTTTAGCTAAGCCTGAATTGACGTAGCTAGGATAAGAGCACTCGTTGAGCGCTGCAAGCTATCTTGTGTTTCGTTTAAGAATAGTATCCTTTTTCAGGTACTATTTCTTGATTTTAATCGTGACCAAGCTACGATTTTTTACGCAAAATTGTGCACATGATCACGGTATGAAAAGTAATCAACCAGAATGTTGTTTTGTTAGCCTATTTTCCCGGTTTCTATAAGTTGTTGCAGAATAGGCCTTACAATGAGCTCCATAGCAAAACTCATCTTGCCTCCTGGCACCACAAGTGTGTTATGACGTGACATAAATGAGCCGTCAATCATAGCCAACAAGTAAGGGAAATCGACGTTTTTGATGCCGCGCAACCGTATAACCACGAAGCTTTCGTCTAAACTTGGAATCCCTTTTGCATTCAGTGGATTCGATGTATCTACGGTAGGGACACGCTGAAAGTTGATATGAGTTCGCGAAAACTGCGGGGTAATGTAGTTAAGGTAATCATCCATTGAGCGAACAATAGAATCCATCACCGCTTCGCGAGAGTGACCACGATCGCGTGTGTCACGAACGAATTTCTGGATCCACTCCAAGTTTACGATAGGTACCATGCCGATAAGCAGATCGACGTGTTGAGAAACATTGATGTCACCATCGACCACGCCACCGTGAAGACCTTCGTAGAACATCACATCTGAGTTTTCAGGGATCTCTTGCCATGGCGTAAAGGTGCCGGGCATTTGGTTGTAAGGCACGGCTTCATCGAAGGTATGCAGATAGCTACGGACTTTTCCCGTGCCTTCATTGCCGTATTGACGGAAGAAATCTTCTAATGCACCAAAATCGTTAGCTTGTGGACCAAAGTAGCTGATGTGCTTACCTTGCTCGCGCGCCTTACGGATCTCGACATCCATCTCTGGTCGAGTGAAGCGATGGAAACTATCCCCTTCAACCCAAGCTGCCTTCACGTCCATCATATTGAACATTTTTCGGAAGGCTTCTGAGGTAGTGGTGGTGCCGGCTCCAGATGAACCCGTCACCGCAATAATTGGATGTTTAGCGGACATGACAACCCTTGTCTTTTGAGTAACTTACTTGTTAGCAATCGTTTACCACTATAACACGGCTCCTTTATGAGCGCAGCCTAGAAGCGTTTTGTGACTTGAATATCAACGGTTTCATGCAGCTCAGAAAACACGATACTCACTTCTCCTGAGGCTAATTGATGTTTCACTTGGTCAATTTTGTTTTGCAGTGAAACTTCTATGTCACCGTAGTCTGTACCTTCACGCAGCACGAATTCTTTAATGAGGTTTTCCAGTGTCTCTGGCGCAATGTCTTGCCATGGGATGATCATAAATACTTCTCTCTTTTATGTTCATGGATAGGTTTATTGATGTAGAAATGAATGAGCTTAGTAATATTTTTACTGCTATTTAATAAGGCTCGGTCATTATGCCGAATCTTGGATACTTTCATAGTAGGCGGGTAATGCTTCTTCCAACCAAAATCTTGGCTTGAGTGTGCTACCCGTAATGAACCCAACATGGCCGCCTTTTTGAAATAGCCGATAATCGATATTATCGGGCAGAACGAACTTTGGAATCACATCATCGGTCATGAAAGGATCGTCCTTGGCATGAATGATCTGAGTTGGTAGTTTGATCTTCTTGAGTTTAGGCAGTGCGGAGCATTGTGCATAATAATCTTGGGCATTTTTGAACCCATGCAGAGGCGCCGTAATTTGTTCATCAAACTCATACAGTTTGGTGATCTTCTTAATGGTTTCCGCTGTGACCCCCAGCTTTTCCTGTAGCAGGTTAACTTTTTTCAAGGCGTTTGATTTTAGAGAGTTGAGTAGATACTTCTTATAGAGCTTGGAGAAACCTCGCTCAATACGACTAGAGCAACAAGCCAGATCAAAAGGTGCAGAGACAATCGTCGCCGCCGATAGCAATGGGTCGTCTGCATACTCAGCCAAATAGTTCGCCAGCATGTTACCGCCTAAAGAGATACCAACCGCTACCTTAGGGTTATTGGGAAACTGGTCGTGTAGATGTCTTAGGAAAAAGCGCGCATCTTCGACTTCACCAGAATGATAAGCGCGAGCCAAGCGATTTGGTTTTCCGCTGCAACCTCGAAAGTGCATCATCACTGATAGCCAGCCATCTTTAGCAAAGGCATTCATCAGTCCGTTGGCATAAGGGCTTTCAAAGCTCCCTTCCAAACCGTGGAACAGAACGAATATCGGCTTGTTCTTTATATCGTCACTATTTGGATTGTCGCCATCTGGCGACTCGCTCCAAGCAAGATCGAGAAAGTCACCGTCGGGTGTTTCTAAAGTTTGCCATTGAGGGTTGAACAACGCCTGCTTTCTAATAAATCGTGGCACTAAGGTTTGTAAGTGCGGATTAGATAAACCAGCAGCTGCGGTAAATATTGTCATAAAAACAGTCCATGCTTCTTTTATGGGCTTTGGTAAGGTGTTGAGCTTTTAGCGAAACGCCCACATTTTTATTTGAGCTTGGTTGATTCTCGGCATAAGCGCAAGAGTTTCACTGATACGGGTGACAAAAATAGGTCATAGGTAACTGATTGAATAATATCGAGGTTAAGCTTGGATCTTGATGGGATAAAAGGGAAAGGTAACGAGTTAAGGCTGAGGGGCTGGTTCAGAAAAAGCGTCGTAGAGATTTTCCGCCCCTAATAAACGACAGTACTGTAAAGCGAGCGGTGATTGTTGGTTCGCAGTAAGTTGAAGAGACTTAATGCAGTCGACGAGATCGGATTGCTGTTGTTTCTCAAGCTGCAGCTCAAATTGTAAGGCTTCACGGTAGAGTGAATCAACAACGTGTGCCTTGAGGTGTTTACGCAGATCTCGATAACTATGTAGCAAGGTTTCAGAGCGGCTTAAGCATTGTTGTACTTTGTGCCACTCTTCTTCCGCGAAAGAGAGTTGCTGCTCATCAAGCCATTTGAGAAGCAGCAGTAGATTGACGTTGCCGTGGAACTGGTTTTGCAAAGCTAGGCACGCATCCTTTACACCGCGCACACTGTAATACTGAAGGCTAAATTGCCATAGTCGTTCCAGTGTTAGTGATATTGGGGCGTGCTCTGGGCTCATAAGCTATCCATATCCTGTTCCATCTGCTCAAGCTCTTCTTGAGTGGACATCCAATCCATTTCAACTTCTTCTAGCTGTGACTTACTGCTCGCTTGTAGAGCGAGTACTTTATTCAGTTTAGCCTTATTTTCAGCTTCATACAGTGAAGTGTCGGATAATTCTTGCTCGGCTTCTTCAAGAGCCTGAGTTAATTTATCCATCTGTTTTTCAAATTGAGTCAGCTTTTTACGCAGTGGTGCCGTCAGTTTACGGAACTCGGCTTCTTTACGTTTCTGCTCTTTTTTCGCTGCTGCACTGTTGGCACCGTCTTTTGCCGGTGCCAATGCTTGTGCTTCTTTGCGCTCAACTTTCTGCTGTTCGGTTAGCCACTTGTAGTAATCGCTTAAGTCACCATCAAACGGTGCTACTTGGCGGTCGTGTACTAGGTATAAATCATCAGTAGTGGCACGCAGCAGGTAACGGTCGTGCGATACGATAACCATTGCACCTTCAAACGTCTGCAATGCAAAAGTCAGCGCCTGACGCATGTCGAGATCCAAGTGGTTGGTTGGTTCATCGAGTAGCAATAGGTTAGGTTTTTGCCATACCAGCAATGCCAATACCAAACGCGCTTTTTCACCTCCGGAGAAGGGGGCCACTTTATCCAGTGCTTTTTCACCTTGAAAGCCAAAGCTACCTAAGTAATCACGCAGCTGTTGTTCGGTGTGCTTAGGCGCAATCTGCATCATGTGCTGAAGTGGTGTCTCTTCCGGGTGCAGCGTCTCTAATTGGTGTTGGGCAAAGTACCCCATTTTAACGCCTTGCGAATAGCTCAGCTCACCGCCCTGTTGTTTCAGTTCGCCAGAAAGGAGTTTAATCAGCGTTGACTTACCAGCACCATTTCGACCAAGCAGACCAATGCGGCTGCCCGGAACGAGATTTAGGCGAATCTTTTCCAGAATTAGGTTGTCGTCGTAGCCCGCTGATACCTCGTCCATCATCATGATTGGGTTTGGTAGTGCGTCTGGCTCTCTGAATTCAAAGCTGAATGGATTATCAAACTGAGCAGGCAGCACTTGTTCCATTTTCTCTAGCGCTTTAATACGGCTTTGCGCTTGGCGAGCCTTTGATGCTTTGTAACGGAAACGGTCAATGTAGCTCTGCATGTGAGACATCTGTTTCTGCTGCTTTTGGTACATCGCTTGTTGCAAAATTAGCTTTTGCGCTCGTTGGGTTTCGAACGATGAGTAGTTACCCGTGTACTCATTGAGCTGTTGATTTTCAACGTGCACGATGCGGTTGACGATAGGGTCTAAGAAGTCTCTATCGTGCGAGATAAGTACTAGTGTGCCAGGGTAGCTTTGTAACCAACGTTCTAGCCACATTACTGCGTCTAAATCCAAGTGGTTGGTCGGCTCATCGAGTAGCAGTAGGTCACTTCGACACTGTAGGGCTTGCGCTAGGTTCAAACGCATACGCCAACCACCTGAAAATTGAGTCAGGTTCCATGTCATTTGTTCTTGGCGAAATCCTAGGCCATCCAATAACTCGGCAGCACGTGCTTTGATACTGTAACCACCAATGGTTTCAATCTTGCCATGGATCTCTGCGACTAATGTGCCGTTGTCGGCTTGTTCAGCTTTCTCAAGTTGATCTTCAAGGCCACGGTATTCACGGTCGCCATCAATCACGTATTCAATTGCTGTTCTTTCTAATGCAGGTGTTTCTTGAGCAACCCAAGCCATTTCCCAATGGGCTGGTTTACTGAATGAGCCAGCATCAATAGACAGTTCGTCCTTAATTAGGGCGAACAGCGTAGATTTACCACAGCCATTTTTACCCACCAAACCGATCTTGTCGCCAGGCTGAAAAGTCGCAGATGCTTGGTCGAGGAGTGGCTTACCGCCGCGTAGCAATTGAATATCAGAGAAAGTAATCATAATTGAAATAGCATAGAAATTAGAGATGAACAGACGCCTGCATAGTAGGCTGAAACCAGATAAAAGTCGATCACAATGCAATTTGCGTTATGATGCCAATAACATATTAGTAACTTTTGCTTAAATTCTAGTGGCCTTGCCACCGTTTAGCCTTCAAAGGAATGTTTCAAAGGAATGAGTAATACTCCCTCGACAGACAACCCCGTGCCCAAGGTGCTGGTCATCTATGCGCACCCTGAGCCGCAAACCTCTATCGCTAACCAGGTCATGGTTAAAAAGATAGAGTCGCTTGGGAATGTCAAAGTCCACGATCTCTACGCCATCTATCCGGACTTCTTTATTGATGTGCCTTCTGAGCATGCATTGCTGCTTGAATATGATGTGATCGTGTTCCAACACCCTTTGTTTATGTATTCCTGCCCATCACTGCTTAAAGAGTGGTTTGACCGAGTATTAGGCAAGGGTTTTGCGTTTGGTGAGCAAAGTGCGCTTAAAGGTAAACACTGGCGCAGTGTGATTACTACCGGTGGTAAAGAAGAGGCGTTTGGTGCCGCAGGCTATAATAAATATCCATTACAAGAGATTTTGCAACCATTCGAGCTTACCGCTGCTTTGTGTCAGATGCACTGGATATCCCCTTTGGTTTTACACTGGGCACGAAATGTTACCGATATGACGCGTTACCAACACGCAGAAGCGTATCGAAATTGGTTGCGAGACCCGCTACAAGATATAGGAGCAGATGATGGCTCTGACTAATGATTTTCTACAAAGTAGCGTTATATTTTTAGCGGCTGCTGTGGTTGCGGTTCCTATCGCGCAGCGAGCTGGCTTGGGTTCAGTACTCGGTTACTTGTTAGCTGGTGTCGCGATTGGCCCTTGGGGACTTGGCTTAATCAGTGACGTAGAGGCGATTCTGCACTTCTCCGAATTCGGGGTAGTACTGCTGCTCTTCCTGATTGGCTTAGAGCTTAACCCGAAAAAATTGTGGCAGATGCGAGCCCCCATTCTCGGGCTGGGTGGCGCGCAAGTGCTGATCACCACCCTGATTATTACCGCCATCGCCTGTATGTTCGGTTTAACGTGGCAAACTAGCCTAGTGATAGGTATGGGCTTAGCTTTGTCTTCGACCGCAATCGCGTTGCGGGTTATTGAAGAGCGTGAACTCGGTGGTAAAGAAGCGGGGCAGTCTGGCTTTGCAGTGTTACTTTTCCAAGATATTGCAGTAATCCCTATGCTAGCAATGCTACCTTTGCTAGCAGGTAATACAGGCGGCAGCTGGGCGGACATGCTTTGGATGCTGGGTGGTGTGATTGGTCTGCTGGTCGGTGGCCACTTCTTATTGGGGCCTTTGTTCCGCTACGTCGTTATGAGTGGTGTGCGTGAGCTATTTACTGTTGCAGCGCTGTTACTTGTGATTGGTATCGCCGTCATCATGCAACAGATTGGCTTGTCGATGGCATTGGGTACTTTCCTAGCGGGCGTGCTTCTAGCTGAAAGTGAATATCGACATGAGCTTGAAATTGCGATTGACCCATTCAAAGGGTTGTTGCTTGGTCTGTTCTTCATCTCTGTGGGTATGGCGGTGAATTTAGGTTTACTTGCTGAAAGCCCATTCGCGATACTGATTGCTGTATTAGCTCTCGTGGTTTTGAAAGGCTTAGTGCTGTATGGGCTAGCTCGTATTTTCGGTACTCAAGCCAAAGCCCGTAGTCGCATGGCGATGATTCTCAGCCAAGGTGGTGAGTTCGCTTTCGTTATTTTTACCGCGGCGAGTGCTCAAGGTATCTTAAGCGGCGAACAAGTGTCGTTCTTACTGGTGGTTGTGAGTTTGTCGATGGTGACCACGCCATTGATGCTCAAGCTGCAAGACCGATTCTTTGCTCGTCAACTTAACCAAATCAGTGAAAGTGCGATGTCTTCGGATGTGGTTGATCGTAGTCCTCGAGTGATTATTGCGGGTTTTGGTCGTTTTGGTCAGATCATTGGTCGTTTGATGTATGCCAATAAGATTCGTATTACCGTTCTTGAGAGTGATGCCAGCCAAATCCATATCCTTAGAAAGTTTGGCTACAAGGTATTTTACGGAGACTCGACTCACCTCGAGCTGTTACGCGCAGCTGGTGCTGATAAAGCAGAGGCGATTGTGCTGTGTACTGACTCTCCCGATGAAATCATGAAAACCGTCGATTTATGTAAGCAGCACTTCCCGCGCTTAAAGATCTTAGCTCGTGCACGAAGCCGTGTTGAAGCATATCAATTACTTAACCACGGTGTGAGCAACTACTCGCGTGAAACCTTCCTTGGGGCATTAGATTTAGGTCGTCAAACATTGACCGAACTTGGCATGCATCCATATAAAGCGAAGCGAGCAGAAGCACACTTTAGGAAATTGGATAATGGTATGCTGAAAGAGTTACTTCCTCAGCATAATGAAGATGCCGAGTTAGCCCAGCGAGCGAAAGAGGCTCGTAAAGAGCTTGAAGAGATTTTTGGACACGAGATGGAAAACGATCACCAGTCTCGAAATTATTGGCAATAGTCTGGAGTGAATAGCTCTTCAGAACTTAAAATCCAGATATTATAACCAATAACAATACACCCTAATAATAAACGCGGTCTCTACAGAGTCTTTAACTTAGAGATGAATAGAAGAACTGCGAATCCAGAGTAGTAAAGGATATGAACGTGAAACAGAAAAAACGCTTTATCGCTGGGGCGAGCTGCCCAAGCTGCAGTACTCAAGATACACTCCGTTGGTGGGTTGAAAATAATATCGAGCTGGTGGAATGCGTCGATTGTGACTTTACCGAGCAGCGTAAACCGAAAACTGTAGAGAAATCTGAACACGCAAATCAAGAAATGATCGGTATTTTTAAGCCAGAATGATTGAGTTTCGTTAATTGATCCCCATAATATCCGGGTACAGAATTTTTCCTAGGCTCAACTGTTCGAGCTTAGTCCAAACCTCCTTGGAGCTCTCATGAAAATTGAAAAGAACGTAGTAGTTAGTGTTGCATATCAAGTGAAACTTGAAGATGGCGTAGTAGTTGACCAATCAACTGCAGAAGCTCCACTAGATTACCTTCACGGTCACAACAACCTAATTACAGGTCTTGAAAAAGAGCTTGAAGGCAAAGTCGCTGGCGACAAGTTCTCAGCAACTGTTACTCCAGAAGACGCTTACGGCGAGCACAACGATGACCTAGTTCAACGTGTTCCTGCAGACGTATTCCAAGGTGTTGAGCAAATCGAAGTTGGCATGCGTTTCCTAGCGGATACTGACCAAGGTCCAATCCCAGTTGAAGTTACTGAAGTAGATGGCGACGAAGTTGTTGTTGACGGTAACCACATGCTAGCTGGCCAAACTCTAACGTTTGACGTTGAAGTTGTAGCGGTTCGTGAAGCGACTGAAGAAGAAGTTCAACACGGTCACGTACACCAAGAAGGCGGCTGTGGCGGTCACGACCACGATCATGATCACGAAGGTGGTTGCTGTGGTGGCGAAGGCCATGACCATGCTGAAGAGAAAAAAGACGGCTGCTGCGGCGGCGGTAGCTGTGGTTCTCACTAATACCGAATTAACGGTTTAGTTTAAGAATATTGAAAGCCTCCCTTGTGGAGGTTTTTTCGTTTAGGAGCTGAGTTTTTTAAGCTGGTTTTTAATCTACCGAACTAAGTGTCCGTAAATCTAAGCGTTCATAAATAGTTTGGTTTTCGTTATCAGACATCAAACTATGAATGTGGTATTGATAGCACAACATTATAAGACGACATCAGTGGAGAGTTCGCATGTCACAGCCTTTTTCAATTGCTATTCATGGTGGTGCAGGCACCATCTTACGAGAGCAAATGAGCGATGAATTAAAAACGGGTATTACCGAGGCTTTAGAAAAGTCAGTTCTAGCTGGCTATCAAGTACTGCAATCGGGCGGTGATGCTCTGGATGCGGTGGTGGCATCGGTTAAGGTGATGGAAGACAGCCCACACTTTAATGCCGGTAAAGGTTCGGTTCTGACTCATGATGAATTTGTTGAGATGGATGCTTCTGTGATGCACGGTCGTGAAATGGATGCGGGGGCTATTGCCGGTGTCCGCCATATCAAAAATCCAATTGAGCTTGCGCGTGATGTGATGCTTAAAAGCGACCATGTGCTGCTGATTGGTGAAGGCGCCGAGAAGTTTGCGTTTGAGCATGAACATATCTTCACTGAGCAAGATTACTTCTTTACTGAGCGTCGTTATGACCAACTTCAGTCGATGAAAGAGAAAGGTATTTTTGCTTTGTCTGAAGCGAAATATGATGAAGAGCAAGCAGATAAATATCCAGATGATAAAAAGTACGGCACGGTTGGCGCGGTCGCATTAGACCAAGCAGGTAATTTAGCAGCCGCAACCAGCACTGGTGGCGTAACCAATAAAAAATACGGTCGTGTGGGAGATTCTCCAATCATCGGTGCAGGCACTGTGGCTGAAAATGGTAACGTGGCCGTTTCAACAACAGGCATGGGGGAGTTCTTCCTTAGAAAGATGGTTGCCAGTGATGTGGCAGCAAGAATGCGTTATCTCAAAGAAGATGTGCATACGGCTTGTGAACACATCATTCAAGGTGAACTGAAAACCATGGGTGGCGAAGGTGGCTTGATAGCAATTGATGGCCAAGGTGATATCCACTTCGGTATGAACAGCTCAGGGATGTATCGTGCAAGTGTTGATACTGAAGGGCGTGTCGAAGTGAAGATTTACGCCGACGATTAAGCTTGTATTGGCTTAACTGGCTTAAATTGAATTAGCGCAGATTAAACAAAAAGGGCGACAGATAAGCATCTGTCGCCCTTTTAGTTTTCTATGTCCCGCCCTGAAATGTGTTTACACATTGAGGACGAGAAACTAACGATATGCGTCGCTAGAATTAATTCGTTATCTTTAAACCGCACTTAATAGTGTGGAGGGGGCGTCTCTTCTGATGCGTCAGCGAGGTTTGAGCCATCCATATTTTTTACTTTGCCAACCACGAACTTCATCTGGTCTTGCATTCTCGTGATCAGCATCTGTTGTTGGCTAAGCGCTTCATTAAGTTCTTCAATGGTTTGCTCTTGGAAAGCCAACTGACATTCTAGGTCATTCACGCGGCTTTCTAATTGTTCAACTCGCTTTTCTGTCATCGTTCTTAATCCACATTCCAAGCTTGGGCAATGCCCGCAGAGGTGCCCGATATCACACGGTTCTTATAATCAAAGGCTGCATCATACACTACCGCACGAGGAGGGCGAGCATCTTTTAATGGCTCGGCGTCGTGGCGAGAAATGCGTTTACCATCTTGAGTATTCCACACGCTCACTTGGCTAGATGGCGTACCTGTTACCAACATACTGCCGTCATCAGAAAAGCGAGCACTGGAAAAAATTAGCTGTCGAGACCAGCTCTGCAATTGCGCTTGAGGTTCACCTGTCTCAAGATCCCAGATCATCGCTTGATTCCCTCCATCGGAGGTAAAAGCTAGCTCTCCATCTCGTTGTAAGGCAACTCGTACGACTCTTTGTTCATGCTCGAATGTACGCAATACCAAGCCTGATTCGGTATCCCAAAGGTAAGCTTTATAGTCGTTACCGCCTGATAATGCGTAGCGCCCATTCGAAGATAGGGAGACGGAATTAACTTTTTCTCGGTGAGCGAGGAACTCCAGACGGCGTCCGGTGACTAAGTCCACATAGATAGCTTTGCCATTAGATAGGCCCAGCAGTACTTTTTCACCGTTGCTAGAGATATCAACATCGCGAATTAAGCCATCGGAAATCGACCATAGCCCTTCAGCTTGTGTCCAAGATAAGTCCCAAACGGCGAAATTCATCTGACTGGCGGTAATGGCAAAGCGACCATTGTCAGAGATGCGAATACGCGATACTTGATTTTCGGATTGATCTTGTGGACCAAGCTGAGCCAGTTCTTTGTTCTGGGCAAGATCCCAAAGGAGCAGCTGTTTTTGCTGCGAGTAGAGCAGCGCGAAGCGTCCATCTCTACTTAGGGCAAAGCTGGTGGCGCCGTTGGGTTCAATTTCCCAGCGTTGGTCATCATCTTGGAAGAAAAAGCAGCCATTTAACAAGGTGATGACAATCGTACATAGCAATGAGTGGAAAAATATTCGCATCACATCCAATAATCCGGTTTGTGTCGAAAGACATATGACTAGTATATTGTTATAACTAACGTATTCACACCAATCTAATCATTAGATTTGTGCACAATAACCAATGGCTTGGCCATTAATTGGAGAATTCAATGAAATCAGTTTTAAAAGTATCACTGCTTGCCGCAACGGTTATGCTAGCAGTTGGTTGTCAGAAAGAAGAACCAAAGGCAGAAGCTCCACAGGTAGAAGAAGTTAAAGTTGCAGCAGTAAACTTTAAAACAGAAGATGACAAAGCGGCATACGCAATCGGCGTATCTTTCGCTAACTACCTAAGCACAAGCATTGATAAGCCAAGCGAGCTAGGCATTAACCTAGACAAAGCGATGGTTCTTCAAGGTATCGAAGACGTATTCGCAGAGAAGACGGCACTTAACGAAGAAGAGACGCGTGCAGCTCTTGAAGCTCTAGACAAGCGTGTTGCTGAAACGATGCAAGCACAAGCGGCAGAAAAGTCTGCAGAAGTGAAGAAAGCGGGTGATGACTTCCGCGCTGAGTTCGCTAAAACTGAAGGCGTTAAGCAAACTGAATCTGGTCTACTTTACCAAGTAATGACGGCTGGTGAAGGCGCTTCTCCAAAAGACACTGATACGGTTCAAGTACACTACAAAGGTACGCTAACAGACGGTACTCAGTTCGACAGCTCTTACGATCGTGGCGAACCAGCAACATTCCCACTAAACCGCGTAATCCCAGGCTGGACTGAAGGCGTACAACTGATGCAAGTGGGTTCTAAGTACAAGTTCGTTATCCCGCCAGAGCTAGCATACGGTGAGCAAGATACACCGACGATCCCAGCTAACTCAACGCTAGTATTCGAAGTTGAACTACTAAACATCGATAACGCTGAAGCAGCTCCTGCACAATAATATCGGTTAAAAGCCTCGTACTAAAATACGTTGATTGAATAAAAAGCCTAACTTTAAGTTAGGTTTTTTTATGACTTGAATATGAGTATTTGATTTTTAAACTTGTTCTAAATCACTAGTTGCAATGTTAGCTAGGTGTGCAATTAAAAATTTCTGATAAACTTACATAAATTTGTTGATTTTTCACACGAAGGTAAGGAATAAGTGACTACTACAGAAACAGTCAATGCGGACATGTTACTCGAAATGGAATCAGTCCATGTCATGCCATTCAGTGAACACGATAAAATTATCTTAAGATCTTATGAGGCCGTAGTTGATGGTATTGCGAGTCTGATAGGTCCGTTTTGTGAAATCGTTTTACACTCTCTAGAAGACCTCAATACTTCTGCGATTAAAATTGCCAATGGTGAAAATACAGGTCGTCAGGTTGGTTCGCCAATCACCGATCTTGCATTGAAGATGTTGAAAGATATTGAAGGTTCTAAACGTAACTTCTCACGTTCATATTTTACTCGCGCTAAAGGCGGGGTACTAATGAAGTCGATCACGGTTGCTATCCGCAATGGTGAAGACCGAGTGATTGGCTTACTGTGTATTAACGTGAACTTAGATGCGCCATTCTCACAAGTGCTGCAATCTTTCATGCCTACGCAAGACGCGGACGAAGCTGCGTCATCTGTTAACTTTGCTAGTGACGTTGAAGAACTTGTCGACCAAACGGTTGAACGCACGATTGAAGAAATCAATGCAGACAAATCTGTATCGAACAACACCAAAAATCGCCAAATCGTGATGGAGCTATACGACAAAGGTATTTTCGACATCAAAGACGCGATTAACCGCGTTGCTGAGCGATTGAATATCTCGAAGCACACAGTGTACTTGTACATCCGTCAACGTAAAACAGAGGATGAAGAGGGTTGCTAAGCTATACACTCTTAGTTAATGGACCCGTTTACGGCTCACAATCCGCAAGAAGTGCTTATCAGTTTGCTGTGGCTCTATTGAAACAGGGCCACAAACTTCACAGTGTGTTCTTCTATCAAGACGGCGTCAGTAATGGCTCTGGCATTACTGTGCCTGCTAATGATGAATTTGATTTAGCTGCCGCTTGGCAAAAACTGGCAGACGAGCACAATGTTAGCCTAGAGACATGTGTTGCTGCTGCGCTAAGGCGTGGAGTTATCAGCACTGAAGAAGCGGCGCAACATCAATTAAGTGCATCTAACTTGGCGACAGGGTTCACCCAAGCTGGCTTAGGGAGTTTATCTGAAGCACTTCTTACGCAAGATAGGGTTGTCCAGTTTTGAGCACATTAGCATTTATATTTAACAGCTTTCCTCATACAACGGCTGCGGGTAGGGAAGGGCTAGACGCATTGTTAGCGGCTTCAGCTTACAGTGAAGACATCAGCGTATTCTTTGTCGGTGATGGCGTTACACAGCTTCTCAAAGCGCAACAGCCTGATGAATCCTTATCACGTGACTATATTTCTGCATTCAAGCTTATGGACCTCTACGACATCGAGCAGGTTTACGTGTGTCAACATAGCCTCAATCAGTTTGGTCTCTCGACTGATAACTTACTGATCGATGTGACTGCGCTAGAAATGAATGAGTTGACGCAGAAGTTAGCTCAGAGCCAAAAAATACTGACTTTCTAGGGAACGTTATGCTTCATATTGTAAAATCAGTAGACAAACTCAAGCTTGCATTGATGTACTCGCAACAAAAGGACCATATCCTTTTGGTTGAAGATGCGGTGTATGTTTGCCTTCCAAATCATGAGTTATTCAATCAAATCTCAACCGTTAAACATGTGTCGGTATTAAAAACAGATCTTTATAGTCGAGGTTTACAACAACTTGCTTCAAGCACTCTTGATCAAGTGGACTTCGATGGATTCGTAAAACTGACTGTTTTGAACGACAAATCAGTCACTTGGTAGCTGCATTTTATCAGTGTGGTTAAAAAAAGACCATCCTGAGCTCTAGACGGCTAAAAAAGATCTGTATATTTCTTGACACACATCCCACTGCTGAATAGAATTTTGCGTCCCTATTTACACTATGTGTAATAGGGCTAGATTTTTCATCAAGCTTACTTTCAAGTAAATCAGGAGCTAGTTAATGGCAACTATTAACCAGTTGGTACGTACTCCTCGTGTAAAGCAGGTTGTTAAAAGCAACGTGCCTGCACTAGAAGCGTGCCCACAAAAACGTGGTGTATGTACTCGCGTATATACTACTACTCCAAAAAAACCGAACTCAGCACTACGTAAAGTATGTCGTGTTCGTCTAACTAACGGCTTTGAAGTTACTTCATACATCGGCGGCGAAGGTCATAACCTTCAAGAACACAGTGTTGTTCTTATCCGTGGTGGTCGTGTTAAAGATTTACCAGGTGTGCGTTACCACACTGTTCGCGGTGCACTTGACTGTGCAGGCGTTAACGACCGTAAGAAAGGTCGTTCTAAGTATGGTGTGAAACGTCCTAAGTCTTAATGCGTCTTTTTTTAAAAGAAAGCGTTAAGTAAGGCCAAACACTATTTATTTATTATTCTGAAAAGTTTTGGAAAAAACCTGAAGAAGACAACGGAGAAATTCCATGCCACGTCGTCGCGTAATAGGCCAGCGTAAGATCCTTCCAGATCCTAAGTTCAAATCTGAGCTGCTGGCAAAATTCGTTAACATCCTTATGGTTGACGGAAAAAAATCTACTGCAGAGAAGATTGTTTACACTGCACTAGAAGTTATGGCTGAGAAATCTGGTAAAGATCACTTAGCTGTATTTGAAGAAGCTCTTGAAAATGTTCGTCCAGCGGTAGAAGTTAAATCTCGCCGTGTGGGTGGTTCAACTTACCAAGTACCTGTAGAAGTTCGTCCGGTTCGCCGTAACGCTCTTGCTATGCGTTGGGTAGTTGAAGCTGCGCGTAAGCGTGGTGAAAAATCTATGGCTCAACGCCTAGCTGCTGAAATGCTAGACGCGTCTGAGAACAAAGGTACTTCGGTTAAGAAACGTGAAGACGTTCACCGTATGGCTGACGCAAACAAAGCGTTCGCACATTACCGCTGGTAATACCTTTTTAGTGCTGCAAGTTTCCTTGCAGCACTTCTTTAGTTCCTATGCTTATGCTAGGAACTATTGCTATTTCTAGGGCAAGCACTTTTTAGCGAAGTATCGCTTTTAACGCATAATCTAGACATAGCAATAGTCCCTAAGTCTCTAATAAGAGGATTCAACCGTGGCTCGTAAAACTCCTATTGAGCAATACCGTAATATCGGTATCGTTGCTCACGTAGATGCAGGTAAAACAACCACAAGTGAACGTATTCTGTTCTATACCGGTCTTTCTCACAAAATCGGCGAAGTTCACGATGGTGCAGCAACCATGGATTGGATGGAGCAAGAGCAAGAGCGCGGTATTACGATCACTTCAGCAGCAACTACTACGTTTTGGCGTGGTATGGAAGCTCAGTACTCTGACCACCGTATTAATATCATCGACACTCCGGGGCACGTTGACTTCACTATCGAAGTAGAACGTTCTCTGCGTGTACTTGATGGTGCAGTTGTTGTGTTCTGTGGCTCATCTGGTGTTGAACCTCAGTCAGAGACTGTATGGCGTCAAGCTGATAAGTACCAAGTTCCACGTATGGTTTTCGTTAATAAAATGGACCGTACAGGCGCAGATTTCTTGCGCGTAGTTGAACAGATCAAGGATCGCCTAGGCGCAACTCCTGTTCCAATTCAACTGAACATTGGTGCTGAAGAAAACTTCCAAGGTGTTGTCGATCTTATCAAGATGAAGGCGATTAACTGGAACGAAGCTGACCAAGGCATGACTTTCACGTACGAAGATATTCCTGCAGACATGCAAGAAATGGCTGAAGAATATCGTACAGAACTTGTTGAAGCTGCTGCAGAAGCAAATGAAGAGTTGATGGATAAGTACCTTGAAGAAGGTGAACTAACAGAAGCTGAAATCAAACAAGGTCTTCGTACTCGTACCCTTAATAATGAAATCGTACTTGCTACTTGTGGTAGTGCATTCAAAAACAAAGGTGTACAAGCTGTTCTAGATGCAGTTGTTGATTTCCTTCCTTCTCCAGTTGATGTCCCTGCAATTAAAGGTATCGATGAAGACGAGAATGAAGCAGAGCGTCACGCAGACGACAAAGAACCGTTCTCAGCGCTAGCATTTAAAATTGCAACAGACCCATTTGTTGGTACTTTAACTTTCATCCGTGTTTACTCTGGTGTTGTTGAAAGCGGTAAAACAGCTTACAACTCTGTGAAGAAACAACGTGAACGTTTAGGGCGCATTGTTCAAATGCACTCAAACAAGCGTGAAGAAGTAAAAGAAGTACGAGCAGGTGACATCGCAGCCATTATCGGCCTTAAAGATGTGACTACTGGTGAAACCCTTTGTGACCAGAACCATAAGATTGTTCTTGAGCGCATGGAGTTCCCAGACCCAGTTATTCAGATCGTTGTAGAGCCAAGCTCTCAAGCTGATCAAGATAAAATGACTATCGCTCTAGGTAAACTAGCAGCGGAAGACCCATCGTTCCGCGTTGATATGGATGCGGAAACTGGCCAGACTCTAATTTCTGGTATGGGTGAACTACACTTAGATATCATCGTTGACCGTATGAAGCGTGAATTTAGCGTGAACTGCAACGTTGGTAACCCGCAAGTGGCTTACCGTGAGACTATTCGTGGTACAGCGAAAGCGGAAGGTAAATTTATCCGTGAACATGGTGGTAAAGGTCAGTACGGTCACGTATGGCTAAAACTGGAACCATCAGAAGCTGGCGAAGGCTTTGTCTTTGTGGATGAAATTGCCAATGGTATCGTACCGAAAGAGTTTATTGCTTCAGTCGCTAAAGGCGTTGAAGAGCAGATGAACAATGGTGTGCTTGCTGGCTATCCAGTTTTGGATATCAAAGCTACACTATATGATGGTTCTTACCATGAAACAGATTCAAGTGAGATGGCGTTTACAATCGCTGCCTCTATGGCTTTCAGAACGGGTGCACTTGAAGCGCAACCAGTTTTGCTTGAGCCTATGATGAAAGTTGAAGTAACTACTCCAGAAGACTGGATGGGTGACGTTGTTGGCGATATTAACCGTCGTCGCGGTATCATCGAAGGTATGGACGAGGGGACAGCTGGCCTGAAGATAATTCGTGCACAAGTTCCGTTGTCTGTCATGTTCGGTTACGCAACTGATTTACGTTCTGCGACACAAGGTCGTGCTTCTTACTCTATGGAGTTTAGTGAGTACGCTGAAGTGCCTAACAATGTTGCAAAAGCAATCATTGCAGAGCGTGGTTAAACAAAAGGAAGGCATTTTTTTTCATTTTTTGAAAGAACAATGCGTCCAAATATTGCGCTAACGAGAGTTGGCGCATAAAATAGCAATTTCTGGCGCGTCTCGCTCAATAATGAACGTGGCGAATCATAACTAGGAAGGAACACGATTGTGTCTAAAGAAAAATTTGAACGTACGAAACCGCACGTAAACGTTGGTACTATCGGCCACGTTGACCACGGTAAAACAACTCTAACTGCTGCTATCTGTACTACTCTTGCAAAAGTATACGGCGGTGTTGCTAAAGATTTCGCATCTATCGATAACGCTCCAGAAGAGCGTGAGCGCGGTATCACAATCGC
>NZ_JBFRQW010000030.1:0-62583 GCF_041472735.1 Vibrio sp. 10N.261.46.E11 | reverse complement strand
GAAGAGCGGCCTTGTTCTCAAGCCTTTTTCCTGCGCTATTTTTGATCACTTACTTACTGTGATTGGTATAATAAAAGTAGCTGAAATCGCTTCTATAAAAAAACCCAGCATATAAATATGCTGGGTTTTTCAGTTTAGAAGAAACACTATCTTAGTAGCTGAACACCACCAAGAACAACTCCTGGATTCTTTCCTTTACTATCCAGTGTTTCCACTTCGTAGACCCATTTAAGCGTTGTTGTGTCAGCCGGTAAATCAACCCGATGAATACCGTAGCGGCCCACTTTGGTTTTTCTAGGCACGCTAACAGAAGAAGAACCGATAGAAGGTAAGCTAGACCAATTATTACCTGACTTCGCTAATGCGCCATCCACAATGTTGTCTCCAATGCTGTATGCCTTCCACACTTCAGTACCATTAGCGAATAACTTAAGCGTACCTTTCGGGACTTCTTGAGCACCAGTCCAACCTTTTCCGATAACAGCAGATCTAAAACGAATCGCTTTCCAGTTTTGACCACTATCCGCCGTCACAGATACTTCTGATTTCTTATCATCTCCACCTAAGTAGAGGTGACCTTCCCAATTAAGAATGTCTGCAGGGCTTTGTGTCCAGGTATGATCATATTGGTCAGTTCTATTACCGTCACCCCAGCCAAACAGACAATCGCCATTCTTGCTTACGGTACATTGTGGGTACTTAGCGCCAGAGTTTGCTTCAGCGTAACTGAAAGAAAGGTTCTGAATACCTGTTTTCAGTGAGTTACGAACAGACCAGACTGTTCCAGTTTTACCATCAACATCAACGCGCCAATATAGAACATCACTTGCGGGGTCTAGATTGACAGTGTGCGAACCTGAAGCCGGAGAACTAGAACCTGATTGAACTTCTAACCAATTACTACTATCTGTGCTGGTATACACTTTGTACGCACTTGATTTAGATACTTTCCAAGTGAACTTATGGTTACCCTTGAATGGGATTGATTGACCATTATAAGGTCGTGGCGTATGTGCATACTTCAGGTTGTCGTTAGCAAGTTCTGCCATTTCACCGTCAGACAAAGCAAATGAGCGCATCTCGATATTATCTACCAAGATATTACCTGCCTTTTGCTCAGACTTTAGGTTAGCTGTGGCATCTTTGCCTGCATCCATCCAAGGCTTAGCAATAATTAGTCCTTGGCTTGTACCTGCGGACAAACGGCTACCCGCGCCCCAAACACCCGCATAACCAGAAGGTAGGGTTATATCGTCGGCCTCTGCTTTGTTATCGTAATGGTTAACGAGTGTTGTTTGTTTACCATTCAACCAAATAGAGACTTTCTGGGTTTTACGGTCAACGCGCACTGCGACGGTATTCCATTGGCTGAGGTTCAGTGCCTCTTTGGTTGTCACAGACACCTTTCTTAAGTCACTTCCACCAGCGTAAGCGGCAAGTTGACGCGAAATCATGAACCACTCTAATGTTCCCTCTTTCGTTAATTTGAAGTGAAAACCATCATTCCAAATTCCTTTACTAACCAAGTCAATTGGATACTCTAGTTTTACATTAGGTTTCACTTTAAGTGATAAAGTGAAATCATCTTCAGCGAAGTCAAAGTCATGTCCATAATGGAACTTGTATTTTAGAGACTCCTGAACATCATTTTCTAGCAAGTTATCTTTTACTGACTCAAAAGCGCCAAGTTTAAGCGTTTTAGAATTCGCGTAGCCTTGGTTGACCCAAACTTCAGAAACTGCCTGCTTACTCGACTCTTTTACTACTGCAACTTGCCCCGCCAAACCTGTTTGAGCATTCACCACCCATAAGTCATCAACAGGTGCCTGTTCAAAGTCGAAACGAGCATATAGATCTGGAGAGGTAACCTTTACATGAACGACATCACGGTCGAACAGTTTTTTACCATCAGTGATGATGTAATGGAATTCGTCTTCACCAATGAAACCTTTTGGCGCTTTATAGGTTACTTTCCCATTGGCAATACTAAGCTCACCGCCTTGTGCTGAATATTTATCAACCTTGTGGATAGAAACCGTGTCACCATTAGCGTCAAAGTCATTCTTAAGCACGTCTAGACTAGTTGTATTATCACGTTTTACGCTGAAGTGATCGATTTTAGCCGAAGGAGGTAGAGGATAGTCAGCAAGGCCGACCAAATTTCTTCTTAGGCGATTATTTTTATAGATGTTGAAGTTGATATCATCAACGTGAGCTTCACCACCTTGAATTCCGTGACCTTCTGCAGATGTACTATGACCTGTGCCTAAATAGTGTGCTGTTTCGTGCAGTACAACACCATCTGCACCTATTATGTCACCAGGAGATCGTACAATACTTCCGAAGTTCACACCTAAAATCCAGTTGCCTTTGAGCCAAAGCATTCTATGTTTTAGGTCCCAGCCTCGAGTTTTTCTTTGTTCATCCCACCATTTTATAGTGGCAACTCGAATAGGTTCATTCTCGTGTTGGTAACCCCATGCCTTACAAGCGTCATGAGAAGCACTTTTTACACACGTCTTATAGTGGTCATCCAAATAGCCCCAGGTTTCGATCAATACGTCATTGACAGAAAAACGCAACAAAGCATCTCGGCTCAACACATAGTCGACTAAGTTAATGTAGTAATCGACGAGGACCATAGCATCGTCCAAGTTACTATCCGCTTCTTGAACAAATGCTTGGTAAGAAACATGAACCGCCACTTTTACTTTGTGCAGTTGAACTTGCGTTTTGTCTTTTGCAATTAAGTTATCTAAACCAGACGTTGGAGCACTCGGCCTTTCATCTATGGTTTTGATTGCTTTTTGCATGTTGTCTAAAATTGCAGACCTCGGTGCAACCGAAGCTACATTTTGTGCTTTTGCTGTCAATTTATTTGCAGATAAGCCACTTACGATGTCTGCTTTTTCGATCGTCCATACTCTTTGACTACCACGGAACGCCGTTACATAGAGTTTATTTTTACTGGTCAGTGCCGCAATAACTTGCGTGTTCTCATCACTGGTATCAACACCACGATAAACGCGAATCGCTGGGATGTTGATGGTACTGGATGGTGCATTCCCATTAATACGGTGATCCCAAAGATGTACTTTCATATCGGGCTCTCGGATCGAGTAACGATGGAGATCTAAAGTACGTTTTTTACCATTAACCGTAATCGCTACAGAAAGGTCCGAGGGGGATGCTTTCGTAGGCTTATAGACCATAGGTTTATGGCCTTCTTTTTTGCTATCTTTGCACCCACCAGCCATGACTACCGCTAGTACTACAAAACATAGACTCAGTATTTTCTTCATTCTATGTGGTTCCTTTATATCGACCAGTCTAAACATGAATAAAAAACATAGTAATAGCAATGAATTACGTTGAACAAAACAACATCAATGTACAGTCGTTCAAAATGGAAATGCCGAAAAATTCCATAAATCAAATTTTCGAAGCTACTAGCAAAAAATCGTTTCAATAAATTCTAGATTTTGAGTTGTATCAACCCTATATGAAAGGTATAAATACTGGAGTTATTATTACCTCCCTCTCAAATGACATGGATGAAGATTATGTTTGAAAAAGTGTTAGCAGCTCCCGCCGATCCTATTCTCGGCCTTACTGAAGAATTTAAAAAAGACTCTCGTGAAGAGAAAATTAACCTTGGTGTTGGCATCTACAAAAATGAAGATGGTCAAACACCTGTACTCAAAACAGTAAAGAAAGCAGAAGCTGCACTTCTTGAAAACGAAAAAACCAAATCTTACCTAACGATTGAAGGTACCGCTGAATACGGTCTAGCGGTTCAGAAACTGCTTTTCGGTTCAGATGCAGAGATCGTGACATCTCAACGCGCTAAAACAGCACAAGCTCCAGGTGGTACAGGTGCACTTCGCGTAGCCGGTGAATTCATCAAGCGCCAGCTGGGTGACGTGAAAATCTGGATCAGTAACCCAACTTGGGCTAACCATAACGGCGTTTTCGCTGCTGCAGGTATCGAAACAGCTCAATACAGCTACTACAACGCTGAAACAAAAGACAAAGACTTCGCAGGCATGGTTGCTGACCTAGAGAAAGCTTCTGCAGGCGATATCGTTCTTCTTCACGGCTGCTGTCATAACCCAACAGGTATCGACCCAACAACTGAAGAGTGGGAAGTACTGGCTAAACTGGTTGCTGAGAAGAAATTGCTGCCTCTATTCGATTTTGCTTACCAAGGTTTTGCAAAAGGCGTTGAAGAAGATGCGGCTGGCCTGCGTATTTTTGCTCAGTACAACAAAGAAATTCTAGTGGCGAGCTCGTTCTCTAAGAACTTCGGTTTGTACAACGAGCGTGTTGGTGCATTCACACTGGTTGCTGAATCTGCAGACGTAGCAACAACAGCATTCTCTCAAGTTAAGAGCATCATCCGCTCTATCTACTCTAACCCACCAGCGCACGGTAGTGCTGTAGTGACTCACATTCTTGGGGATGCTGACCTGCGTGCTGAATGGGAAGCAGAAGTAGCGGAAATGCGCGACCGTATCCAAGAGATGCGTGAGCTATTCGTAACAACACTGAAATCTGAAGGTGTTGATGCAGACTTCACATTCATCGAACGTCAAAACGGCATGTTCTCTTTCTCAGGCCTAAGCAAAGAGCAAGTAACTCGCTTAAAAGATGAATTCGCTATCTACATTGTTGGCTCTGGCCGTATCAGTGTTGCGGGTATGACTAAGTCAAACATGGGTCCTCTATGTAAAGGCATCGCTGCGGTTCTTTAATCGAAAAGAGAAACCTGTATCTTTCGGCCTAAAGATAGACAAAAGCCAGCGATTAAGCTGGCTTTTTTGTGTCTGTTTTCTTTATATATGAGCAGTTAAGACATTAATCTTTACTTACTAACGCTTAGCCTCTTCGGTACTGGTTAGTACTCTAGGAAGAACTCTACACCTAGCTCGTTAGTGCGTTCACTACGAATCTTACCTTCGCCATTTCTGTGTTGATAAGAACCACCAATCGCAAACTTATTGGTCACTAAATAGCGTAAGCCTAAGTGATAGACTTCCTCATCGAACAAATCACTACGATTCACTTGAACACTTCCGTTGGCTATCCAACGTTTTGCAAAGCCATAGTTGAGTTCTGCTTTTATCCCTTGGATAAACTCCGTGTCTGACGAGCGAGTAATATTAGTTCCATTATCTTCGACTTCTCCCTTAGTGATACCAAGCAAGTAGTAAGCCACTATATCTAGATCGCGCTTAATACTGTAACGGTAACCAATGCCCGGCATAAGGGTATCCATTCGAGTTGTTGAGTCATCAGGGTGAATGAAACGAGCACTGTAATCGCCCAACAATAGCCATTCATCCGTCATCGCATAGCTGATACCTAATCCATAAGATGATGCATTGTTATTGCTGCCTGCATCTTCATTCAAACTTCCTGAATGAGCGGTGGCGTATATATGGTCATAATCGAGAATATCCACACTGTGAGTCTCGGCCCACGAACTTGAAGAAAACATAAAAACTGCAGACACTAAACTAAGTTTCCACTTCGACATTCCTAACATCCTTTAACTGTCATCCTATTAATTGAAAGATTAGTCTATCCCTAAGACTTTAAAAAGGTTTTAGCTCACAGATTGATTTGTGACGGCAAAACATTATCAAATGTTGTACCATGAAATCATACAAACCAATGGATGATCATTATGGATGCTGAGTTATTAGAGATTCAAAACTTTCTGGCACAATACCCCCCTTTCACAGAACTCCCAGAGGAGATGTTGGCGAAAGTGACCAGTAGCGTCGAAATTTCTTATTACCGCCAAGATACCCCTATCATTCACTTTGGTGATCAGATTAACGACCTTTACATTGTTCGAAGCGGCGAAGTAGAAGTCTATCGTCGTAAAGGTGAGCTCTATAACCGGCTGGATGAGGGACACTTATTTGGCCAAATGGGGCTACTCACCAACAATAAAGTTCGCTTCCCAGTAAAGGCAACAGAAGACACCCTACTCTACTGTATCCCTGAACCTATTTTCCAAGAACTCTACGACAACTATGATTCATTCGCTGACTTTGTCGAAGTAGAAGATAACGCGCGTCTTCGTCAAGCAAACTCAAGTAATAACGATGCCAACGATCTCACGACATCCAAGGTAAAAACGCTACTGACCAGCGAAGCGCCGATGATCGAGAAGACTCGTACGATTCAACAAGCCGCGACCATGATGGCACAAGATAATGTTTCATCTTTGCTGATCATCGACCCGGATATTGTCGAAGATGATGAAGACGATTCGACGCCCGTTATTGGCATTATTACCGACCGTGATCTGTGTACCCGAGTTTTAGCAGAAGGACTCGATCCATCGGATGAAGTATCAAGTGTAATGACAGCAGAGGTTATCTCGCTCGATCATAATGCCTATGTCTACGAAGCCATGATGACCATGCTTCGCTACAACGTGCATCACCTACCAGTACTAAAAGACAAGAAGCCTATTGGTATTATTGAAGCGACCGATATCGTACGTTACGAATCTCAAAACTCACTGCTATTGGTAAGCAGCATCTTCCAGCAACAAAGTATCGAAGACCTAAAAGTCCTTTCTGAGCAAGTAAAAGACAGCTTTGTGCGCTTGGTTAACGAAGATGCCAACGCCCACATGGTGGGTACCGCAATGTCGGTAATTGGCCGTAGCTTTAAACAACGAATTATTGAACTAGCCGAAGATAAACTCGGTAAAGCGCCGATTCCTTATTGTTTCCTCGCACTCGGCTCGATGGGGCGTGATGAGCAGTTATTGGTTACAGACCAAGACAACGCCATCATTCTTGATGATACTTACGACGAGAAAAAGCACGGTAAGTACTTTGAAGAGCTGTCGACCTTCATTTGTGATGGCTTAGACCAATGTGGCTATGTGTACTGTACGGGTGACATCATGGCCACGAACCCAACTTGGCGTATGACACGTCGACAATGGGAAGAATGCTTCGCTGATTGGATTGATGATCCAAACCCGAAAGCGCTACTGAACGCCTCTATTTTCTTTGATTTAGATGGTGTTTATGGCCGCCTAAAATGGGCGGAACAACTGAACAGCTTTATTGTTCGCCGTGCACGTAAGAACAACCGCTTCTTGGCGTGTCTTGCTCGTAATGCGCTCAACCGTACTCCGCCTCTGGGCTTCTTCAAAGATTTCGTAATGGAGAAAGATGGTCGCCATAACAACTCGATCAACCTTAAACGTCGTGGTACCGCACCACTTGCCGATCTAATCCGCGTTCACTCTTTAGCAGTCGCATCTCGCTCTAAGAACTCATTCGAACGTTTAGATGACATTATCGACGCAGGTATTTTGCCAAAAGGTCGAGCTCAAGACTTGAAAGATGCGATGGAATTCATCTCCTTAGTTCGTATTCGCCACCAAGCCCACGATGTCGACAACAACATTGAGCCTGATAACAACATTGAGCCAGAGAACTTGTCTGACTTCGAGCGACGCAACCTGAAGGATGCATTCCAAATATTAAGTAATGCGCAGAACTTCCTTAAGTTTCGTTATCAAGCTAGCAACAAGTTTAAGTAGGCCCTATGAACAAACTATTCAGATCTCCAGCGGTTGATTGGCCATTTAAGTTTGCTCAGAAGCTCGAACGAGCGAGAGATGAACGCTTGAAGCATTTTTATAGCCAGCCTCTTCCTGCGCCTGATACACCCATTTCAGAAGTGACCTTCTTGGCTGTCGACTTTGAAACGACCGGTTTAAACCCAAACAAAGATGGCATCATTACCATAGGTTTAGTGCCATTTACGCTCAATCGAATCTACTTGCGACAAGCCAAACATTGGACATTAAGGCCAAAACAGAAATTGGAAGAAGACTCGGTGGTAATCCATGGTATCACTCACAACGATATCATTGATGCGCCAGACTTAAGTGAAGTATTAGATGAGATCTTAGAATCGATGGGCGGCCATATCCCAGTCGTTCATTATCGCCGCATCGAGCGTGATTTCTTGGATAACGCGTTGAAAGTCAGATTAGGTGAAGGGATTGAGTTTCCAGTCCTAGACACGCTCGAAATTGAATCTCAAATCCAAAACAAACTGTCCGGCGGCCTATGGAATAAACTGAAAGGTAAGAAGCCTGCGTCAGTGAGGCTTGGGCAGAGCCGTCGTAGATACCATTTGCCCGACTACACGCCGCATCATGCGTTAACTGATGCGATTGCGACAGCGGAGCTTCTACAAGCACAGGTTGCGCACCATTTTAGCCCTGATATGCCTGTTAAAGATTTCTGGTTATAGTTAGATAAACTAGTCGCTGTAAGTTACTGACTAATCAGAACAAAAAACGCTCACATCTTCTAGATAGTGAGCGTTTTGTTTTGCGCATGATTGTCTTTTAAGCATGAATAGAAAGTCTACTCGGCTGTCGGGCCAACCAATCTCATTTCCCAATCTTCAACTTCGCCAGTTTCAAGTCGACGTTCTACGAGCGTGCCCCAAGATTCGACTAAAGGCAGCTCCGCCAGTTCTCTAAGCTCTTGTTTATCTAAACAACCCGTGAATACCGCACTCATAACCCGGCTTAACGGCCATTCTGGATAAGGTCTTTCACACAGGATAATCTCGTCACCGGAGCCGATATCACCCTCTTCCAAAACACAGAAGTACCAGCCAGTTCGAAGGGTATCTTGTAGCCTTCTAGCCATATCATTTTGATCAAATCGCACGTTCAGCTTCCAACAAGGCATACGACCTTGTGAAACTTCCAGCAAGGTTGAACCAATTCGAATCTTATCTTTTAAACAAATGGAAGCTTCAGTCACACCGCTTGAACTTATATTCTCACCAAATGCGCCTGCAGATTGGAAAATGTCTTTGTAGCCTAGTTCTTGCTGCCAAACCGGATAGTGCTCACTTGGATAAATATGAAGGGCTTTCTGAATACCACCATGAAAGCGAGGGTCGCCTTGTTCATCGTTGATAAAACCAAGCTCTGTAGCGTGCTGGCGCTCCGACAAAACCTGCTTATTGATGGCACTCTTTGTACCGTGAGCAAAAGCAACGACCTTACCGCCCAAAACACTGTTTACTGTACCAAACTTCTTCATACCCTTCCTTTCAGCAAGTAAAAAAGAGGAGCTTTCGCTCCTCTTTTTGTAAATAACACCTTGATTAAGCGTACTTCTCTTCGAAATCTTTCATGAAGCTTACTAGCGCTTGAACGCCTTCTAGAGACATTGCGTTGTAAAGTGAAGCTCGCATTCCGCCCACTGCTCTGTGGCCTTTTAGTGATTTAAGACCCGCAGCATCAGCCAACTCTAAAAACTTGGCGTCTAGCTCTGGTTTCGCTAATTGGAATGGCACGTTCATTCTCGAACGGTTTGCTGTATGAACGTCGTTTTTGTAGAAAGCAGAACTATCAATCGCATTATAAAGCAGTGCTGCTTTCTCTTTGTTCACTAATTCCATCGCTTCTACACCACCTTGAGCTTTCAACCATTTGAAAACCAAGCCAGATAAGTACCAAGCATAGGTTGGCGGCGTGTTGAACATTGAGTCTTTTTCAGCAAGCACTTTGTAGTTCAGAATGCTTGGCAATACTTCGTTCGCAAGCTCCAGAAGGTCATCACGCACGATAGCGATGCAGATACCCGCCGGGCCAATGTTCTTTTGAGCGCCCGCGTAGATAACACCGAACTGAGACACATCGATTTTGCGAGATAAGATGTTAGATGACATGTCAGCAACGATAGGCTTATCCGTTTGTGGAAGCTCACTGATCTCGATGCCATCGATGGTTTCATTTGGACAAAAGTGCACATATGCCGCTTCTGGGTCGATTTTCCAATCTTTAGCCGGAACAACAGCCGCTTTGCCATCAATCGATGTCTTAGCATTGAATACGTCGATTTCACAATATTTGCTCGCTTCAGTCACTGCGCTTTCTGCCCAGTACCCCGCATCGATGTAAGTCGCTTTGGTCGCGTCACCTAGAAGGTTTAGAGGAACAGCAGCGAATTGAGCACGAGCGCCCCCCTGACAGAAAAGAACTTTGTAGTTGTCTGGGATGTTCAGAAGATCACGTAGGTCCTGTTCGGACTCGTCAGCAACTTGAATAAATTCCTTGCTGCGATGGCTGATTTCCATCACGGAAGTCCCTAAACCATTCCAATCAATAAAGTCCGCTTGCGCTTGTTTCATTACCGATTTAGGCAGTGCCGCTGGGCCAGCACTGAAGTTGAATACGTTATCTAATGTAAGTTCCATGGGGATGATTGCTCCTGCTAAATAATAACTATGCAAGTAATACCATGTTTTACCCAACATAAAAACAACAAAAGAGGTCTTAAGACCTCTTTTGTTTTGTACCGTATAAAATGTTTAAGCTTAACCGGCTAAATCACCCTATCAGTATTCAGCCTTGCTCTGTTTATTGAACAAAAACCGGCATAAGTAGAGCAATTAATGGAATTTCTTGGCCATTTTCGAACACTAGGTTTCCATTTTCAACGTCAGCACGGATTTCATAACCACTTTCTGTTTCTTTGATCATTTCCATCACAAGCAATTCATCAATACCTTGAAGGATGAATGGGTACTCTTCAACAAGCTCATTTGAGAAGCTAGAGTGAACGTTACCCTTTAATGCAGGTACAATCATCGAAGGATTACTGCTGATGTTTTCGGTTCCTTCCGGTACGCTCACCAACCACTTAGATTCAAATTGACCCTTACCTAATTCTAGCGACATGTTGTTCATGGAAAGGTCGAAACCTTTAGCAAACAGGATATCGATAAATGGAATGATCTCTGCAACGTCTTCTTGCGTCATTACAGGATTAGATTGGTAAATCTCAAAGATTTTCTCAAAAGATTCGCTATCCAATTTCGACATTTCGAAATCGACGTTTAGGTTGTTCAACTGGCCTTCACTGGTCTCGATGTTTGCGATATCCAGCTTAAGGTTGCTACGCAGACGCTTAGTCGCTTCATCTAGATGCGATTCAAAATCGTACTTAGAGTTTTCGATGGTCATGAATGGCTGCATTGCAGAATCTGAAATCAAGAAGCTATCAATAGTAAAGTTCTGCGTGCCTAACCAGTAACCTTTCGCTTGCTGGCCTGAACCAATACCTTTTAGGTTAGACAGTGTCACCTCTTCACCCGTTTCAAAATCAATTTGAACAGATGGGATAGAAAGCTCGTAATCAACTTGGCCTAAGACAGTCGCATGGCCAGAAAGATTCGATTTAGTGATCGATACCGAAGTACCATTCTCATCAGAACCTTGATAATTGAACTGGCTTAACTCGAAATTGAAATCAGTGTTGCCGTTTAACTCGGTGCTAGTCGTTAGAGTTAGAGGTAAAATATCAGTGTTCTCAAATGTCGACAGTGCATTTAGGCTCACCAAACCGTGGCTAACTGCACTATTGATGACAAACTCACTCGGCAGCCCATCAATCGCGAGTTGTTCTTTCAGGTTTTCATCGGTCACAGTTAGGCGAGTAGTTACGTTAGAAGATAGGTAACCTCTATCGTATTCCACGATCTCAGCTTGAATGCTTGAATTGTTAAGCTTTGCAACGCCATCGGTAATGGCATTTTGTCCAATTTGCCCAACCGCGAGTGGCCAACAAAGTGCCAATGCGATTGCTCCACCAATTGCGCCAATTTTTCTTAACTGTTCCATGAGTTCTCTTTCTACACTAGTCTGTTTTTTTTAGTCTAACCCATCAGTAGCAAACAAGAAACATTGAGTTAAATCAGTCTATTGCTCGATACTTCAATTCCCTCAACAAATTAACGGCTAGCTCTCATCCTTATTAAGCGCTTCTTGGTAGGCTAGAAGCGTCGCTACTACTAAGGTTGAACCGTGAATCAATACGCTGTTATTTGTTTGGACAATAATCCGGTGAGCATTGAAAGAATACGCTCGGAGCTGGCTCCGTTGTCTTATGTATTCGACATTTATACTGCTGAGAACCTAGAAGATGCGCATCACGCATTAGAAGATATCCACGACAATCACCAAACCGTCGCCTTGGTGATCTCTCACCATCATTCTGAATTCAATGGTGTGCAATTTCTGATTGAACTTGAACAGCTGCCTCATAGTAATACCGCTAGAACGATATTGGTGAGCGCCTCGTCAGACATTCAATCCATTCTAACCGCAGTAAACGAAGGTAGGCTCAACCACTGCCTAACCAAACCGGTTCAAGATCAGGTTCTCTTCAAATCAGCACAAAAAGAGCTGACTTCTTTTGTCATCGAGTACGACCCAGAAAACCTTTTGTCTTACAGTGATGCGTTAGATCAACAACGCTTACTCAGAGCACACATCGAACAAAAGATTCATTCGTTCCAATCTGGGTTCATTCACGATTACCACCAGCTTTCTGACAATGCCCTTGCCGAGCGTGTCGTCAATGCTTTGCAGGATGTCTTTTCGAAAGACGACAAAACCAAAGCCATTCGTGATTACTCGCCAGAACATCTGCTGACTGTAGAAGGTGAAGACAATCGCTTTCTTTGGTTAATCATTGAAGGTGAAGCCGCTCTCTATAAAAAAGATGAGCTGGGGCAACAACGAGAAGTAGTGCGTCACTCCAAAGGGAATATCGTCGGCGGGATGTCATTCGTGACGGGTGAACCTTCGTTCTCTACTGCGATCACCCTAACCCAGACACGAGTGATAAAGCTCGATAAAGATAGCTTTGCTCAGGTTATGCATTCAAACAATACCCTGCTGCCGCTATTTACCAATCTACTGCTCCGTCACTTTAACCGACGCTTACAAAGAAGTATCAACAATAAGATCCAGCTTCAGCAAACCCTAGAATCGTTGGAATCTGCACATCAACAATTGATCGAGAAAGAGAAGATGGCGATGCTCGGCCAACTCGTGGCGGGTGTCGCACATGAGTTAAATAACCCGATTGCAGCGATCTTGCGAAGTATTGAAACTTTGTCTGAACATCTCGACCAAATACTCGAAAACTCGTCACTCCCAGAATCGAATAAAGGGACGGAAGTACTAGCACACTCAAAATTGGCTAAGCCTCTATCCACGGTACAAGAGAGACAACTCGTTAAGCACCTCTCATCGACTATCGATGATCGTACGCTCGCTAAAAAAGCCGTGAGACTGAACTTGAGCCAAGACTCTGTGGTTTTAGATACTTTGAAAGACTCCCCAGTCGCAGGCAAAGAGCTGCTCAATGACTTAGAGCATTATCACTATGTTGGAAACTCTATTCGTTCGATTCAAGTTTGCAGCAAACGTATTGCCGATATGGTCAAGAGCCTAAAAAGCTATGCCCGAGAAGATGAAGAGGTCCGCCACTACGCGGATATCCATGAAGGACTAGAAGACACCTTAGTGATCTTTGAAAATAGATTGAAGTATCATCAACTCGAAAAACACTACGACACCGATCTTCCGCCTTTATTGTGCCAGTCGCTCTCGCTACAACAAGTGTGGACCAACCTTCTATCTAATGCACTGGATGCGCTTTCAGAGCGAGGCAAAGTCTCTATCACCACGTCTCAAGAAACTAAAGGTGACGACACGTTTCTTGTAGTGCAAATATCGGACACTGGACACGGTATCACCAAAGAAGACATCAACACTATTTTCAACCCAAACTTCACGACCAAAAAAGAAGGCAATTTTGGTTTAGGGATTGGGTTATCCATTTCTCAACAAATCGTTTCGGCTCATCAAGGTTTTTTTTTGGTGGAGTCTGAGGTAGGCAGCCATACACACATGCAAGTGTGGCTTCCATTCAAACAAGAAGGAGCACCTCATGAATAAGTACCTAATTTTATGTGTCGATGATGAGCCAGAAGTTCTCAACAGTGTCCTTCAAGATTTAGCACCATTTGAAGACAATTTTTTTGTTGAAGGAGCCGAATCGGTCGATGAAGCTAAGCAAGTCATTAAAGAAATGGAACAGGAAGGTATTAAACTCGCCTTAATCTTGTGTGACCACATCATGCCTGACAAAACAGGCATCGATTTTCTTATCGAACTTAACCAGCACGATTCTACAAAGCCAACACGCAAGCTGCTGCTCACCGGGCAAGCCGGGCTAGAAGATACCGTCACAGCAATTAACAACGCGGCGCTTGATTTTTATATTTCAAAACCTTGGCAAGGCGATCAACTTAGAAACACGATTACTCAACAACTGACAGACTATGTCATTACAAACGACAAGCAGTTGTTAAACTGGACTTCCATTTTAGATACTGAGCGCATACTGACATCAATGTCAGACAAGCGAACTAGTTTCGGTGAATAGCGATAGATTGGTAAATAGAGGTTGTTTGCTGAATAGTGATTAGATAATGAATAGCGATTTAATCGCTATTGCACTTTTAACACGAAGTACATTTTGCATCACAGCGAGTAAATTAAGTGTATCTAATCGTTATCAATAACGAGTGAATGGATACTAGATTTTGTTAAATAGTCCTAAAACATGAGATCTCTGTAACAGAGCAGTACTTTACTTTCTTGTTTTTTAGCTAAATGACAAATGAATTGCATTTTTATGGGTTATTTTTCCGCGAGTTAGATTAAACTGTCTCAATGTTTATGGTTTGCCTGATTTTTCTCAAACCAAAGGAATTAACACTAATAAAGGTTTACGGTCGTTATGCGCAAAATACTACTTACTACCGCTATGCTATTGGCTTCTAGTCAAGCGCTAGCTGTCGATGAACAACCACAAGTAATGAGCAACTTTAGCTACGATTACTTTGACGCTCGTATCGGTGCGAGCCCAATCACATTTGGTGGTGCATTCAGTAAGTCAATCCACCCGAATGCTCACGCAGTAGCGCGTATCGATTCAGAATTTGAAGGCGATTACGACTCTGCTGTAGGTCTTGGTTTCCACGCTCCAATCAACAACTGGGCAGATCTAACGGGTGAAATGCTAGCTCGTATAGTTCAACCAGCAGCGAAAAGCTCTCCTGATGTTGGTATGGAATTCAACGTTGGTGTTCGCCAATGGCTTGGCCCACAACTAGAAGTTGGCGGCAAAGGCGGTTACGTTTCTATCGATGATAAAGATGATTGGATCGGTTCTGCTTACGTTCGTTTCCACTCTACAGAACTATTCTCTCTAGGTGCAGAAGTTCGTATCAATGATTTCTACGGTGATCAGTTAATGTTCACGACTCGTTTCAAGCTTTAAGTAAAACGAGAAAGCTCTTAATAAGGGCTTAGCCTTTAAAACGGGCTAGATAGAAACAAAAAAAACCGAGGAAATCCCTCGGTTTTTATATATAAACAGTAATCCTATGCATATACAGGCGATATCTTTAGTGGCAGCTCTTTAGTAATTGCTGCTTGCGTGGCTCTTGTAATAGTTTCCAGTGAATACCATCAATTGCACCCGCAAACTTCCAAAGTAATTTTAGGTCAACGTCGTTTCCATACGCTTCGCGAACCTTATTAAACACTTCAGATGCACCCAACTGCATAAACATTGAAACATCATCCACTCCGGCCTTTTTAACCATGCGTTCTAACGTCAGTTGCATGTTAGGCAGATCCCTTAATCTACGGCTAGCAGATGATTTTTTGAAGCTACGCTGCTGAATTGAATTATCGATTGAAGTACGAATAATACTATCCAATTCAGGATGCTCAGATGTAAAGAGATCCGTGATGTCGTAGTAATTCACGGTTGCTGTCGTCTGCTTTTTTACGTGACGATACTTTTCACAATCAAGCCCCGTCAGCTTTTTATCTAATAACTTCCCACCTCGAATGAATACACAATCTTCACTCAACAAAGCGAACATAGCGTCATTTTGAAAGAGGCCAATACCTCCAAACATAGAGCGCTTTTGATGTTCACCAAATTGATTCACGTAATTAATAAATGCTGTCTCGGTCATATCCGTTGATCCTTAATCAAATTACCCCGATTAGGTTGATCGCCAGACAAGCAGCTTTTTATGCGAAAAATTTTAAATCTATTTAATGTTTAGGTGAATATTATGGTTTCGTTTGTCACCTTTGAAATAAATGATACTTCGAAAAGAAAAATAAGTCAGGGCACAGTTCACATCAATCAGTTGAATATCCTTGCTTTTAATGATTTACATCACATTAAACTATCAAATCGCGCCAAGAATTTAATTCCTAGTGATACTTCCGTTCAAGTTATCAAAGCTTATGTGGCTCGATGAGTATTGCCTCGCAGCATCGCGGCTTGTAAAATGGTACGACATACATGTTCTTACTCTTAATATGAATCATTTATCATTTTTCTGGCTACCACAAAATAAAGCTCTTCTTCTTAAGGGCCTAGAATCCGAGTTTGCCCAACTTGTTGGACATTCCATCTCAGCGGGAAAAATAACTCTTCCTCCGATTCCTGAGGTTGTACTTAAAATTCAAAAGCTTTGTACTCTTGAACCAACAGGCGTCGCCGAAGTTGCCGAGTGCTTACTTGAAGACCCAGGGCTGACAGCAATCGTGATCAGAGTTGCTAACTCAGTTGTCTTCAACAGACGTAATATTACTTGTGTCGATGTTATGACGGCCGTATCGCGTCTTGGTATATTGAGAGTGCGTGACATTGTCACGGCTCAGGCTATTGAACAACTTAAACATTCCGTCAATTTGAGTAAAGAGTGCAACGAGCTATTGGTTCAGAGCGCTTCTGTATCAAAAGAACTCGCCGCAACTATGGTGTTAGTCACTAACCTATTTAAAGAACTGTCCCCTACCGAATACCGTTATCTAGAACATGAAAAGTCACTACTTGTTGGGTTACTTGCAGATATTGGCTTGTTTTGTTTAGTTAGTGAATATCACCTCTACCTAGACAACGGGAACTATTTAGATCACGACATCGCACTGCAAATATTCCAAGGCCAATGTTCAGCAACCAGTAAACTGGTGCTTGATCGCTGGGGCTTCGACAGCGACTTCATTGACGTGTGCAGCAACACCATCAACAAGCAAGAGGAACGCGAAGTCTCTTATCTTGATATTGCACGAATCGCTAACCACCTACTGATGTTTAGAAACAAGGATGAGAACATTGATGAGCACGAAGTTGAACTAAACGTGACAGGAGCGGAAGTACTTTATAAATTAAGCAACTTGAGCAAACAGGATTTTAATGCAAAGCTAAGTGACGTGATCAATACTAGCGGCTTCTAAGTTACTGTTACATCGCTAGTAAATGCAACATGAAGTCAATGCAATGGGGAAAGCATGTTTACAGGGATGATCTTTATATTTGCGCCACTCGTCGTGGGGTATCTTTTTTCAATTACGAACGCTCAGACGCTAGAATTTATCAACCGCTCGACTTCGCGGTTGATCTACGTGATTCTCGCGTTAATGGGACTAAGCTTAGCCGCACTCGATAACCTAGGCAGTAACCTGCAGACAATTCTTCTATACACGGCCACTTTCTTTGTCTGTTTAAGCGTTTGTAACCTAATGGCGCTACCTGCTATTGATAAGTTACTACCACTCCAGACAGACAGCTGTAATAAAAAACTCCCCCTGTCTTCTATGGCGATGGAGTCTGCCAAACTCATCTTAGTGGTCGGTTCCGGCCTTATCGCTGGTTTAGTTCTGCCAATTGGACTTGATTGGGTTGACACCGCGAGTGAATGGATTCTCTTTATTCTACTGTTCTTTATTGGCATTCAGCTACGCAATAGCGGACTAACACTTCGTCAAATCTTACTCAACAAGCACGGTATGGTAATCGCAATCGCAATCATCACCACCTCAATGCTTGGTGGTATTGTTGCGGCTTATATCCTTGATATCCCCTTGTTTAGAGCCTTGGCAATGTCTTCAGGGTTTGGCTGGTATTCTTTAGCCGGTATCTTGATGGGCGATGCCTTTGGTCCTGTTTATGGCGGTGCTTCATTCATGCTAGAACTATTGAGAGAGTTAGTGGCATTAGTGCTGATCCCAGTACTTATCCGCAGCTACCCCTGCACCTCTATTGGCTATGCAGGCGCGACAGCAATGGACTTCACCTTGCCTGTTATTCAAACAACAGGTGGCGTTCGATGCGTGCCAGTCGCGATCGTAAGTGGCTTTATCCTCAGCCTGCTTGTCCCGATTTTGATGTTGTTCTTTGTATCTCTTGCTAACTAGATCGCAGGAATAGCGTTTGTTTTAGATTAGAATGCAACTCGAATACCGATGCCCAAGACACCGATACAGTTACCGAAATAAAAAGACACTAAGTGTCATTGCTCAACAAATAATGATCACGGTAATCTGTAACGACAACGTTATAAAAAGAATAAACTTACAAAAGGAACCGCTATGAAACGCCTTTGCGTCGCATTACTGCTAGCTTCAACTTCTACTTTCTCTTTTGCAGCAGATTCAATGTCTGAGACAAACCAGTGTCAAGCAAAAAAATATGATGCGTACATCGACGCCTCTTTAGGTTGGTATGCTGACCTCGCTACATTAACTTCTGAGCAATACCCAGAATTGACAGAAGTAAGCGAGTGGTTCCTAGAAGGTCGTAAGCACCACTTCGAGCTTAATCGCGCTGCGGTAAACTACTACCTTGTGAACGATTCAAGCAAAGTGGCAACAGAGCAACCTGTAGAAGCTTGGTTGCAATTAGAACAACACGACATTAAAACGCTATCAACACGTGATGATGAACTTGGTAGAATCGCGAAAACAACATTCGACGACCGCCAATCAACACCTCACGCTCAAAACTACGAGCTACGTTCTGCGTTTGCTGAGCTGCTTAGTCACCCTAAGCAAATCGATACAGCACTGCAGCGTTACAACCAGTCGATCGCCAAACTAGAAGCGATTAAGTGTAAATAACCCTTAATTTACTATGCTTTTATGGGAAGTTGGATTTCATAATTAAGACGGGACATTGTTCCCGTTTTCGTTTAGATTATCCCGCTCGCGTCAATATAAGAAAAATAACTCGCTTGCTATGGTTACGGAACAAAAAACAGCAGATGTTAGCTTTGACAGTCTTCTACGTATCTTTACAGTACCAGAAGGCCCAGACTCAACACTCACTCAAATCGAAGACAAACTTTCACGAAACCTGAATCAATTCTTACGTGAACACATTGTGGCTGAAGAAAAGCCATTACGTGAGATTGAGAAAGATTTTTCGAATGCTCATATCCCAGAGCAGCCTGAGTTTGTTTCAGAACATACCGAGCATCTCCTCGATTCTCTTGTATCTCATTCTGTACATACGTCGTCGCCAAGTTTTATTGGTCACATGACGTCTGCGCTACCCTATTTCCTGATGCCGCTGTCTAAAATCATGATTGCGCTAAATCAGAATCTAGTAAAAATCGAGACCTCAAAAGCTTTCACTCCCCTAGAACGTCAAGTTCTGGGTATGTTACATCGCCTGATTTATCAGGATAGCGACCAGTTTTATTCTCGCTGGATGCACAGTGCCAACCACTCTTTAGGAGCGTTTTGTTCTGGCGGTACCATCGCGAATATTACTGCGCTTTGGGTTGCTCGTAACAATGCACTAAAAGCACAAGGTTCGTTCAAAGGTGTGGAAAAAGAAGGCTTATTTAAAGCCATGAAGCACTACGGCTACGAAGGCCTTGCTATCTTGGTTTCTGAACGTGGTCACTACTCTCTGAAAAAAGCAGCGGATGTCCTTGGTATTGGTCAAGAAGGTCTAGTGTCTGTTAAAACGGATAACGACAACCGCATTTGTACGGACGACCTAAGACTCAAGATTGAACAGCTCAAACAGAATAAGATAAAGCCTTTCGCTGTCATTGGTGTGGCGGGTACAACCGAAACCGGTAATATCGACCCTCTAAGAGACATTGCAGAAGTCTGTGCCGAATCCGATTGTCATTTCCATGTTGATGCCGCTTGGGGCGGTGCGACTCTAATGTCGAACAACCATCGTCACCTACTTGATGGTATTGAATTGGCTGATTCAGTTACGATTGATGCACATAAACAGCTTTATATCCCTATGGGTGCTGGCATGGTTTTGTTTAAGAAGCCAGATGCGATGACCGCAATCGAACATCATGCTCAATACATCCTTCGCAAGGGCTCAAAAGACTTAGGTAGCCATACGTTAGAAGGCTCTCGTTCAGGTATGGCAATGTTAGTCTACGCCTCAATGCACATCATCAGTCGCCCAGGTTATGAACTGCTGATCGACCAGAGCATCAATAAAGCGCGCTACTTTGCTGACCTGATTAAAGATCAAATCGACTTCGAACTGGTTTCAGAGCCTGAGCTTTGCCTACTGACCTATCGCTATGTGCCTGGATCAGTCAAAGCAGCACTACTCAAGGCTAAAGCACCAGAGCGTGTTGAACTGAATGAGCTACTGAATGAACTGACCAAGTTTATTCAGAAGAAGCAACGTGAAACGGGCAAGTCTTTCGTATCGCGAACGCGCTTAAATCCCGAAATATGGGCGCATCAGCCAATCATCGTTTTCCGTGTAGTATTAGCAAATCCACTGACGGGCAACGATATTCTCTCTTCAGTGCTTGAAGAACAGCGTGAAATCTCTAAACTAGCACCCAACTTGATGAGTAAAATCACCAAATTGGTTAAGCTAATCAACGCCTAGCCATTCAATTTTAGTTGCATCAAATTGAAAATTTCTTTCTTTTTGATGTAACTTAGCTGTCAGTTCATACTCAATTTGCATTCTTTTTGCTCAAACCCTCTTCCAATTCTGTAGTTTTCTAAAATTTTGTTGAGGTTTGTCATATTCTTAAGCATTGATGCCGTGTTTTTGTATTAGTGAATAGTATGTTGGGTTTATACTGACTCTATGGTGCTAGTTAGCTTGATATCTCTTTGATGCAGTAGAATTTACAATACCGAATATAGGTTTGGTTTTGTATTTTCTTATATTTGTTTCAGCCATACCCCCTGGTAAAAGATATTAACTAGCAAGTTGTTCTCTATACCCTTGTGAACACTATGAATACATTAGAAAAAATACAAAAAAACCTGGAAAATTTCAGCAAGTCTGAGCGTAAGGTAGCCGAAGTAATCATGGCTTCCCCTCAAACTGCAATTCATTCTAGCATTGCTACCTTAGCGAAAATGGCTGACGTGAGTGAGCCTACAGTTAACCGCTTCTGTCGTCGTTTAGACACAAAGGGCTTCCCTGACTTTAAACTTCACCTAGCTCAAAGCTTGGCGAACGGTACACCTTACGTGAACCGTAATGTTGAAGAAGATGATGGCCCAGATGCTTACACGCATAAGATTTTTGAATCAACTATGGCTTGTCTAGATGTTGCTAAAAACAGTTTAGACGCGATGCAAGTAAACCGTGCGGTTGACTTGCTGACTCAAGCAAAACGCATTTCATTCTTCGGACTGGGTGCCTCTTCTGCTGTAGCCAAAGATGCTCAAAACAAATTCATTCGTTTCAATATCCCAATCACTTGTTTCGAAGACATCGTGATGCAACGCATGAGCTGCATTAACTGCAGTGACAACGACGTTATTGTTCTGATCTCTCACACTGGCCGCACCAAAAGCCAAGTAGAGATTGCGAACTTAGCTCGTGAAAACGGCGCGACAGTTATCGCTATCACAGCAAAAGACTCTCCGCTAGATAAAGCGAGTTCTCTGTCTATCTCATTGGATGTGCCGGAAGACACTGACGTTTACATGCCAATGGCAAGTCGTGTTGTTCAGATGACGGTTATCGATGTGTTAGCAACAGGCTTTACGCTTCGTCGTGGTTCTGGCTTCCGAGAGAACCTGAAACGAGTAAAAGAGTCACTTCGTGATTCACGTTACGAAAAGTACTCTCAGTTCTAATCTTCTAAGGTAGAAACAAAGTGCCTCTTAGATACGAACAAAAAGATAGCTATTAAAAAACGGAGCCTAGTGCTCCGTTTTTGTTTGTCTGTTTTAATGCCTTATACAGCGAACAGATCTAAGACCGTTAAATAGTCCAGCTATTGCCTTTCTCTACAACACTGTTCTCAGACGCATAAGAGTTAATGATGGTAAAACTCGACTCCGTAGCCTGCTCTGTGGCAAGTTGAGCAGTTTGATTCATCGAGGCTGTCTCATGGTATTCCCCTCCACAGTCGCATTCCTCACAAACCTGCTTCAGAATACGTACAAGCCTCTCTTGATTCAACGGTAAAGGGTTTCCTTTAATAGCCACTGATTTGAGCGCATCGGCAGACACCTCATCAAACTGAGCTTCGCAGACACCAAACTCCAGTAGGCTTGGAAGCTTTAACGTGTCCAACACTTCAGATAACCAAGCAATCGCGTCTTCTTCTTTTGCCTCAATACTTCCAGTAACAATCTGAGCAATGCGCTGATAGCGCGCTAATATGTCGTTTCTTTGCTGTTCTTTCGCTACTGCAATGTTTTCTAACATCACAAATGGCGCTAAGCGCGCTGTTATCACACTGTGCGGCGCGGATATCTTGCCCCCTAACGCAGATGCTACCCCATGGGCGGCACCAAGTTTGGCATTGGTTATTGCCATTCCTCCGAGCATAGAAGCGAAAGCAAGATCAGAACGCGCTTGAGGCTCGTCGTAGATACATGCCTGTATAACAGAACAACTTAACTTGCGAAGCCCTTCTTCACAGATCATATCGGTTAACGGATTCGGTTCGCCACACACATAGGCTTCCATTAAGTGGGTAAACGCATCCATTGCACCACGCCCCGATAAATACAGATTAGTTCCATGAGTTAAAGTAGGGTCGACAATCGCAACATCGGCTAGCATGTCAGGGCTTCGAAGGCTTATTTTGACCTGATCTTGCCCTGATTTCAGCACCGCATTTTTAGTGACTTCTGCACCTGTACTCGCAGTGGTTGGAATCGCGATAAACGGAAGCGGTTTAGCTTTAAGAGGAACATTACGCCCGACAACTTCAACATAGTCGTATAAGTTGCCTTGATTAGGTAAAACCGCAGCTAACGCCTTGCCCATATCGATGGCACTGCCACCACCCAAAGCGATTACCATATCGGGTTTAAATCGACGTGCAGATATCGCCGCCTCTTCAACCATTTTGATATTGGGTTCTCCGGAAATAGCAATGTGTTGATAGCGCATGCTCTGTGCATCGAGATAGCCAGTGACAATTGAAGCTCGCTCTAATGTATTGCCAGTCACCAATAGCACGCTGTAACCGTATTGATTAAAGAGAGACAATGAAGCAGAGAGGGCTCCATCACCAAAGATGATCTTTGTAGATGTCATAAATTGAAACATGGTGCCTCCTGCGCCTATGACCGAACAAAACTGCGAGCTCTTGGTTATTGGAAAATTGATTTGGGGAAACGGGTGTTTTGGAATTTAACTTTTGAAATATGACCTTGGTATTTACAACACAATCTCTGCATCCTAAATACGAATACCCTAAACATCGTTACATCATGCTGCTTACCGAATATGGTTCCATACCCAGATAAAGGATGCCTCGTTCTATGTTTGTTTTTTTTGACGAGGTGCAACTTGTCGCACTAAAGATGGATTAAAGTCGTAATCTTAGGGGTAATTCACACTCTAATACTGAGGGGGCTTAACGATGACAGTGGCCAGTAAACAATACTCTACCTTTTTATGATTAATATTTGTGCTGATAGGCAGAACCTATCGTATTAAGAGGCAATTCCATCTTTATTTCCCCATGGCATTGAGGCATAGTTGGTTTTAAGAAATTTTGAGTGGCATTCATTAAAGAATAGTTAACATAACTGAGTTAACGAGCCTCATCCCGTATTTAGGAGAAATTAAATGTTTGTAGTTATTTTTGGTCGCCCTGCTTGTCCATTCTGTGTTCGTGCAAAAGAGCATGCTGAAACTCTTAAAGCTAAACGCGATGACTTCAACTACCGTTATGTTGATATCCACGCTGAAGGCATCAGCAAAGCTGACCTAGAGAAGACTGTTGGTAAACCTGTAGACACAGTTCCACAAATCTTCATCGACCAAGATCATATTGGCGGCTGCACAGAATTTGAAGCATACGCAAAAGAAAACTTAGGCCTTTTCGACTAAGCGGGAATTTCTCATACGAGAATTTACGCTAACGCCTTGAACAGCTAACAAAAATAAGAGTTAGACTGGACGATTGATATAGAGCCCGCTCATCATTGTAGCGGGCTTTTTTGTGACAATTTTTCAAACGGAGTAAGATTCAGGCCAATATCGAATAAAATTGAAAATAGCACTTATAATTTATTTATATTTAGATACAATTCATTCCTCAAACTGATCCTGTGTTTCACGCTAATTATTGAGCAATCACTGTGAATATCGACGTTGTCTTGCTGTTAAAACAAAATCCCATCCTTCTCATCTTTGTTGTGTTATCTATTGGCCTCGCCATTGGTAAAATTCGTTTCGGTAGCCTCCAACTTGGAAATTCAATCGGTGTTCTGATTACTTCTCTTATCATGGGACATCTTGGCTTTTCCTTTAACGCCGACGCTCTCACAATTGGTTTCATGCTCTTCATTTACTGTGTAGGTATTGAAGCTGGCCCCAACTTCTTCGGTATATTCTTCAGAGACGGTAAGCATTACCTCATTCTTAGCCTCGTTGTACTTTCTACCGCCATTGCCCTTACCTACTTTTGCAGCGAATATTTGGGTCTTGGTTTCGGACTTTCCGCAGGTATGATGGCGGGAGCACTAACTGCAACACCAATATTAGTTGGCGCACAAGATGCACTCAATTCAGGTTTAGCTGAAGTACCAAGAAACATGGACCTGGGTCTGGTTATAGAAAACCTCTCTGTAGGTTACGCGATGGCTTATTTAGTCGGCTTAATCAGTATGATTATGTTTGCTCGCCTTATTCCAAAGCTTCAGAAAGTAAACCTACACGACTCTGCAGAACAAATCGCTCAAGAGCGCGGCCTAGGCACCTCTGGCCAGCGTAAGGTTTACTTACCCATTATCCGAGCTTATCGTGTGGGACCAGAGCTAATTACCTGGACTGATGGCAAGAACCTTCGTGAGCTTGGCATCTATCGCCAAACTGGTTGCTACATCGAGCGGATTCGACGTAATGGTATTCTTGCCCACCCCGATGGTGACGCTATTTTGCAAGAAGGTGACGAAATCGCATTAGTTGGCTTCCCTGACAGCCACGCTCGTCTTGATCCAAGTTTCCGAAACGGCAAAGAAGTTTTTGACCGTAACCTTCTCGATCTACGAATCGTCGAAGAAGAAATCGTCGTTAAAAGTGACAACATCGCGGGTAAGCGTTTATCTGACTTAAACTTATCCGAATACGGCTGTTTCCTTAACCGCGTAGTGAGAGCTCAAATTGAAATGCCGATGGACTTAAACATCGTACTTTCTAAAGGTGATGTACTGCAGGTGAGTGGTGAAAAGAGCCGTGTTCACGGCCTTGCAGAAAAAATTGGTTTCATCTCGATTCACAGCCAAATGGCCGATTTGACGGCTTTCTGTAGCTTCTTCATTCTGGGTATTTTGTTTGGTTTGATCACCATGACATTCGGCCAAGTCTCATTTGGTTTAGGTAATGCAGTTGGTCTTCTTCTATCGGGCATCATGCTTGGCTTCTTACGAGCGAACCACCCTACCTTCGGTTACGTTCCTCAAGGGGCGTTGAATATGGTCAAAGATCTCGGTTTGATGTTCTTTATGGTCGGTATCGGCTTGAGCGCCGGTGGTAAGATATTTGAGCATTTGACTCAAGTAGGCCCGCAAGTTATCGGGATAGCACTTATCGTGAGTGTACTGCCGGTATTCTTCGCTTACCTAGTCGGCGCTTACGCACTGAAGATGAACCGAGCTCTTCTTTTTGGAGCCATCATTGGCGCACGAACCTGTGCTCCGGCGATGGACATAGTAAATGACCACGCTCGTTCAACTATCCCAGCACTTGGGTACGCGGGTACGTACGCGATAGCCAATATATTGATGACCTTAGCGGGTACCTTTATCATTATCATTAGCTAGTTTATTCAGCGTTATAGCGCTTTAGATTAGATATTTTAAATGCACTAATTCATCTTTGAGTTAGTGCATTTTTTATGACTTAATCTCTTTTCTCATCCCACATCTCTATACTACTTTCCTCAAACTACAGACAAAAAAATAGGCGCTCAATGAGCGCCTATTTCGTTTTGATTCGATTGTTTGAATTAGATGTCAGCTACATCAAATTCAACAGCTGTCTCTACGTCAGCTTCGTAATCAACACCATCAACACCGAAACCGAACAACTTCAAGAACTCTTCTTTGTACTCTACGTAGTCAGTCAGTTCTTTTAAGTTTTCAGTTGTGATTTGAGGCCATAGGTTACGACAATGCTCTTGAATGTCGTCACGAAGTTCTAGGTCGTCTAGACGTAGACGGTTCACTTCATCAACTTCTCCTGCACTGCCATCTGCTTTGTATAAACGTTGGCTGAACATACGGAAGATCTGTTCCATACAACCTTCGTGAATGCCTTCTTCACGCATCTTCTTGAACACCATAGCGATGTAAAGAGGCATAACAGGAATAGCAGAGCTTGCTTGAGTCACAACTGACTTAAGAACAGCAACGTTCGCAGTACCACCAGTTTGGCCTAGTTTCTCGTTAAGCGCTGACGCTGCACGGTCTAGATCCATCTTAGCTTTACCTAGCGCGCCATCCCAGTAGATTGGCCACGTTAGCTCAGTACCGATGTAGCTGTAAGCAACAGTCTTACAACCGTCAGCTAGAACACCCGCTTCAGAAAGTGCGTTGATCCAAAGTTCCCAATCTTCACCGCCCATTACCGTAACAGTGTCTTTGATCTCTTCTTCAGTAGCAGGCTCAACGCTTGCTTCGATGATCGCATCTTTGTTTGTATCTACCGCTGTAGATGTGTAAGTCTCACCGATAGGTTTAAGAGATGAACGAATCACTTCGCCAGTCTCTGGCATTTTACGCACTGGAGATGCCAGTGAGTACACAACCATATCGATTTGACCTAGATCTTCTTTGATCAGGTCAATTGTTTTCTGTTTAGCTTCGTTAGAGAAAGCATCGCCGTTAAGGCTTTTTGAATACAGGCCTTCTTCTTTAGCTAGCTTATCGAACGCTGCTGAGTTGTAAAAACCAGCTGTGCCCGGCTTTTTCTCAGTACCGGCTTTCTCGAAGAAAACACCGATAGTTGAAGCGCCGCCACCAAATGCAGCCGCAATACGTGAAGACAAGCCGTAGCCACTTGAAGAGCCAACAACGAGTACACGTTTAGGTGCATTAGCGATTGGGCCTTGAGCTTTTGTGTAAGCAATTTGTTCTTTTACATTAGCTTCACAACCGACTGGATGTGTTGTAGTACAGATGAATCCGCGAATTCGAGGTTTGATGATCATATTCAACTTCCTTAAAAAATCAGGTTAAGGATAAGAGTTTCGTGCGCAAATGGCATCTAATTTCTGTAAAAATGTGGTGAAAATGCAAGTGGTTGGAGCACTCAACTGATATTTGCCGACTAAGTCACCATTTGTTAACGCTTCTATTGCGACTTCTACGACAAAAACGATAAAAGGCACCTTATTAGGTGCCTTTTATCGTTTCTTTATTTAAGCAACGCTATTTAGCTTAGGTTTTAACTCTTTTCGCGTCAAAGTTTCACTAAAGTCATGACTGAAGTGGTCAACTTGAATCGCTGTATAACGAAGTTTATCAGCAGCAACAATTTGGTCGACTTCTTCTTGTGTTAGAACATCAGCAGCAAGTGCTTGAGCCAGTTTATCCGCCAGCAAGCCTTTACGAGCCACTTTGCCCTCTTTCACTGCTTTGAAGATTTTACGCTCCAGAGGCTTGATGCTGTACATCGCATTGAACGCGTTCTCCATAAGGCCAACACTATCATCCTCTTCCTTACCGATGTAGCAAAGGTGAGTCAGACGTTCACGGTGTGCTCCCGGAGTCATCAAGCTTTCTGCTAGTTGAACGGTTAGGTTATCACTTGGTTTTTCGAAGTGGTTACCTACAGGGAAAACTAGACCTTTAAGTACTTTACCCACCATCTTGTTCGGGAAGTTACGGTACGCTTCTTGTAACGACTTAGCCGCATTGTGGAAACAGTGTTGAACCGCGTAGTGTACGTAGTCTAGGTCAGCTTGTTGACGACCTTCGTCTTCATACTTCTTAAGCGCAGCAGACGCCATGTATAGGTAACTTAGACCATCACCCAAACGTGCAGAGATAAGCTCTTTACGTTTCAGCTCGCCACCTAGCGTCAGCATTGCGAAATCCGCACTCACTGCAAGCGCACGGCTCAAACGAGTCAAATCTTGGTAGTAAGACTTAGTTGGGCCGCTCATGTCGGCTTTAATGAACTTAGAGCCAGTCAGTGCTGCACCAAATGCGCCAAACGTGTTTTTAGTTGCGTGTGAGATGTGCTTGAACAACAAGCTATCAAAGTCTTTTGCACCTTGCTTCTCGTCTGGGTTCGCTGCCGCTTCCATTTCGCTCAATACGTATGGGTGACAACGTGTCGCACCTTGACCGAAGATCATCAGGTTACGAGTTAGGATGTTCGCACCTTCTACTGTGATAGCAACTGGAATACCTAGGTAAGGCGCAGCCAAGTAGTTCATTGGGCCATCTTGAATTGCACGACCTGAGTGGATATCCATTGAGTCATTCAGAATAGTACGCGCCATCTCTGTCATATGATATTTCGCGATAGCCGTTACGATACCCGGCTTCTCTTTCATATCCAGTGAAGTGGTTGTCAGTGTACGAGTCGCTTCTAATAGATACGTTAAACCACCAATACGGCCTAAGCTCTCTGCAACACCTTCAAATTTACCAATCGACATACCGAACTGCTTACGAACATAAGCATATGCGCCAGTTGTTTTCGCTGTTAGGTGGCCCATCGCCGTACCAAGTGCGGGTAATGAAATACCACGACCTGCAGACAGACACTCCACCAGCATACGCCAGCCTTTACCTGCGTAATCTGCGCCACCGATTAGCCATTCCATAGGAATAAATACATCGTGACCGCGTGTTGGACCATTCATAAACGCAAGACCAAGTGGATCATGACGCTCACCAATCACAACACCTTCGTGGTCTGCCGGGATAAGTGCACAAGTAATACCAATGTCTTCTTTGTCACCCAGTAATTTTTCTGGATCGTGCAGTTTGAAAGCCAGACCCAGTACAGTCGCCACAGGAGCTAACGTGATGTAACGCTTGTTCCAGTTAAGCTTGATGCCTAGAGTCTCTTTGCCTTCGTGCATGCCCATACACACAGTCCCGACATCAGGGATACCACCCGCATCAGAACCTGCTTCAGGGCCTGTTAGTGCGAAACAAGGGATATCTGTACCGTCAGCTAGACGTGGAAGCCAGTAGTCTTTTTGATCTTGAGTTCCGTAGTGAGACAGTAGCTCACCAGGGCCAAGAGAGTTTGGAACCATTACCGAAACCGCGGTACTGATACTACGCGTTGCAATCTTAGTTACGATTGTAGAGTTGGCGTGCGCCGAAAATTCACGGCCGCCGTACCCTTTCGCGATAATTAGCGAGAAGAAACGCTCTTTGCGTAAGAAGTTCCACACCTCTTCAGGAAGGTCCCGGTCTTCTTTCACAATTTTGTGGTCATCAAGCATAGCGAGTAGAGTTTCAAGTTCATTGTCCATGAACGATTGCTCTTCTGCTGTCAGCTGAGGTTTTGGGTACTGGTGAAGCTTAGTGAAATCTGGTTTACCAGAAAACAGCTCTCCGTCCCACCACACGCTACCTGCTTCCATCGCTTCTTTCTCGGTGCTAGATAGTGGTGGTAGTACTTTTTTAAAGAGTTTAAAAGCTGGGTCACTTACCCATTTTTGTCTTAGAGAGCTCATAGTTCAGATCCTTTTGTTCACTATATTGGTTGTGAATGTTTCGCTTTTTATTGTTTTATTCTTCTGCTGACATGCCAGCGGCTAAATATGGAATAAGAATATCGACCACTGCCTTAGCATCTATCTTTCTGTCATAGTCATTCTCTGCAATTTCTACCAGAGCCTGACTTGATGCCATGGTGAATACACAAGTCCCTAGGGTGAAGTGTAATCGCCAAAATAACTGTTCTTGAGTGAGGTTCGGATTCGCCTTCATTACTGACGTTGTAAACAAAGAAAGTACTTCGCTATAACGGGTAGTAATGAACCAACGCAAGTGTCCTTGCACATCCGTATAGCCTCTGCCGATAAGTAACATGAACCGGCTTGTACCATTTGGCCTAACATCATTAAGTGCTCTTAGTGGCTGCCTTAAAGACTCAAACACGTCACTCATAGAATACGTTTCGTTCAAGTTTAAGTTCACTAATGCATCTTGCAGTGCTGGCATAAATGCTTCTAAGTAACGATTGAGTACCGCACGAACCAGAGTCTTCTTATCGCCAAAGTGATAGTTCACTGAAGCTAAGTTGACATTCGCTTTACTCGTAATCGTGCGTAAAGAGGTGTCATTAAAACCGTGCTCAGCAAATAAGCCTTCAGCCACATCTAAGATTTTGTCTTTGGTTGTACTTCTTGGTGCCATTTCAATCACTCGTATTAAACAACTGTTTGAAATATACGCTTAGCACATTTATTTAACAAGCAAGCAACATCACATTTTCACAAATTGGTCGTACCAGTTAGTAAAACTCAGCACTAACCGATTGAATCGCTGTGTGTTTACAAAAAAAGAAAAAAATAATGAATTTTCTTGGAACTGAAATGGAAATGGAGGGTCATAAATTAGGTAGAAAACAGCGTATTTAGAAGTTTAACAGGCCGTCAAACTTGTTCTTCTCACTGCTTTCTTAATTACTGCATTTTCCTTATTAACTCCTATACTTGTATCCGCCCAAACCACGTTGGTTTGGGCTTTTTTTGTGTGTTATTCCGATACCTTTTCTTTGGCTGGTATTCGATACAAAAAAAGCCCCGAAAAATCGAGGGCTTTGCTTACATTGAGTGCTAGAACTTTTCACTTTATCTAATTAAGCTGCGTCATTTTTTATCAGCTCTCCCAGCACTGCTAGGTCATTACCTAGGTCAACCGAACCACCCAGTTCAGTCGCAATCCCCTCAACAACGATAGTTTGAACATCATCCCCTCCATTGATTGGAATGGACAACGCGATATCTTCTCCGTCGACAGAGACCTCTATCGCATCAAGTAACTCTGCCATTTGAGTCTCGTCTTGAGGATCTTCGACCAAATCATTGAGATCAATCAGGTCCCCAGAACCAGCAGTATAAAGCTCGAAATCTTTAATAATATCAGTACCGTTGTCGAGCGCGGAGTCTAGCCAAGTGAAGATATTATCTCCGCTATCTCCAATCAGCAGATCGTTACCTGACTGTGCATACAAGGGTTCATTACTCGCCGCACTAACAACGTTATATTGCTGCGGATCTTCGATATCTATCGTGACCGTCTCTACCGTGCTTTCTGCACCATTAGAATCGACTGCGACGTAATCAAACTGCGGGTCTTCGGTTACTGCCTCGTAACCTTGGACATAGCGTAACTCCCAACTGCCCCCTGTCGATGACAACTCCATCCCAACAATCGGATTGTCTGGTGAAGAATAACTAAAATCATACAGAATTTGGCTATTCCCCGTATCCCCTGGATCTTTTTGATATTGCTCCGTCTGAGTCGTGCCATCAGCAAAGGTATAGAGCACTTCAACATAAACATTACTATCAGTGTTAAATGAACCACCCAAACCATCTAAACCAAAATCAACAACCTCTAATGGATTATTAGTAAAGTCGAGGACCAAGGTCTCCTGGCTGTTCATACCTCTACCATCAGTATCACCAATACCAAAACCAACATGAGATTGTTCGCCTTGATACTGTTTCAACGGTTTATCATTGTTATCTTCGATCGTTACTGTAATCGTATTACCGTTATCTAGCGTAATAAGTCTCTCTGTTGGTGAAACTTCTTCCCCCCAATTATAGAAACCATCAACAAGATCTGGCATATCCTCAGGATCACCACTGAAGCCCATTTCAAACATCTCTCCAGGTCCAGCAACAAAACTGATATTGTTCGGAACAAACAACACACCGTTATCAACATCAGACTGAACGATTTCTCTCGTGACGCCATTTTCGTCGGTATACAAAAGGCTGCCGTTGGTTGGCAAGCTTTCTATCCTAATATTAAGTGGAATGTCATCATGGTCATCTTCTATATCTGAGATGTAATCAGGCATACCACCATCTTCAGAATCGAAAAGGATTGGTATGACTGCGTCCTCATCATTGACGACCGTAAAGCTCGTCGCTTCAGGTGCATCATTGACACCATTGATGGTTATCTCGATAACATGCTCTACACCATCGATGGCGGTGACGACATATCGCTCAATAACCGTGTCGTCATCGTTCAAATATTGAACCGCATCGTTATCAACGACATAACTCCATGCCCCTTCAGGAGTAATCGTTAACATTCCTAGTGCAAGTGCATAAGTAGATCCAACAGGGGTAAACACACCATTAGGTTTAAATGCAGGCATGTCACTGGTGTCGACGTCAGTAATCGTTAAAGTACCAGACACCGAGAGTTCGTTGGTATCTTCATTGACATCGACGTCCTCTGTCACTTCTCCCACATCAGAGTCACCTTCCCCAACCTTAATCTCAGATGGATCATCGGCACCATTGATGGTGATGGTCACTTCACTTGTGGTTCCGTCAATCGCAGTAACCGTGTAAACCTCGGTGACAAACTCATCGTCGTCAAGGTATTGCACATCATCGTTGTTGACGACGTAAGTCCATTCACCACCATCGGTAATGGTCAAAAAACCCAGAGCGGTATCATTGGTCGAACCTTCTGGGTTAAACACACCGTTTGGTTCGAAAGCAGCGACGTCGTTATCGTCGACATCGGTGATGGTTAGCGTCCCTGACGTCGCTAAGTTGTTGCTCTCTTGATCAACATCCACATCCTCAGTCACTTCTCCTGTGTCTGAATCACCTTCACCAACAGTTATGTCAGATGGATCATCGGCACCGTTAATAGTGATAGTCACTTCGCTAGTGGTACCGTCACTGGCTGTCACGGTATAAACCTCAGTAACGAATTCATCGTCATCCAAGTACTGAACATCGTCGTTGTTAACTACGTAAGTCCAAGCACCATCAGGGTCGATGCTCAATACGCCTAGCTGTGATTCGTTTGTTGAACCTACGAGGTTAAACTCACCGTCAGCTGAATAGGTAGGAGTGTCGCTGTCTACATCTGTAATTACGATCTGACCAGACGTCACTAATTGATTGGTGATCTCATCTACATCAATGTCCTCAGTCACACTGCCCGAGTCATCGGTAGCGACTGCCGCATCATCAGTACCAATGATGGTGACGGTGATGACTTGTTCGCCACCGTCGGAGGTTTGCACTGTCGTCGTATCTTGAATTTGCTCGCCATCAGCAAGTTCATCAAATGGACTGTTGGCCACGAATGTCCAGGAGCCATCCTCATTAACGACAAAAGACCCGAACCCATTTTCGCCTTCCGCATCTTTGGCGATAAAGGTAACGTCCGGATCGTCAATGGTTAAAGCGCCCCCGGTTTCAATAGGCTCATCCTGTTCAAACTCAATAACGTTGGTTTCACCTGAAACAAGCGCAAGAGCAATGATATCGAAAAGAGCAATACTTTGAGTTTCGGACAGCCCTTGAGATTCAAGTCCGTCAGTTTCAAAGTTTGTTGAAGCCAGAGTTTCAGCCCCTGTACGTTCAATCCTACCGCTGTTGGTTAGACTTGAGCCTTGCTCACCTGCTGCGGCATCAAACTCTTCACCCAATTCTGTTGGATCAAACCCTTCTTCAATAGCACGTTGAACTTGAGCGATCGCATCATCAGTGTCTATCACGTTTTGCTGACCTTGGTCATCGACAAACCGTGCAGAAACGTTTGGCACGCTCTCTTCAGTTGTTTCGACAGTGACAATGACGTCGCTAGCAGCTGGTTGCTCGCCCGGAGACAAACGTCTAACTTGACCTTGAGCGTCGAGCACTATGACGCCGTTCGCAAGACCTAGTATATTTAGGTTGATATTTCCCATATCCATATTCCCACTTCTGCCCAGAACACACCAAACGCGGATCCAATCCCACTCTGCGCTGTGGCTATTTCCTACAATAAATTTAGTAGTGGCATTATTGATAATCAACTCACTAAAAGCATGGGAATGCGATGCTTTTTAAATTAGTCAATAGCAATAGCGACTTACATTCAAAAAAAAAACCAACAAACTTCGCATTTTTTTGTAAATGTCCTAAGCTTCGTTTAATACCATGTACTCAATTCAATGGTAAACGTAGGTTGGGAAACGGATGAGGCATTGAAAGTAGAAGGAGAGCTACTTTGAAATTGTTTAAATTATCCATAATGTGTTGCTTAGTTGCTGCAGCACCACTCGCCGCTCAAACTCTGGAACAGTCTGTGGCTATTACCTTGGCAACGAATCCAGAGATAAAAAGCATCTTTAACGAATATGTGAGCGTTAGAAAGCGTAATGACGCCTCTGGTGGGGCATACAGGCCGAGTATCGACCTTGATGCCGGTATTGGTTATGAAGGTATAAACCCTGCACCCAATAACGGTCCAGACACGGATCTAACAAGAAAGGAAGCAACGATTTCCCTCACTCAATTGCTGTGGGATGGTTCTTCGACTCTGAACGATATTGACCGTACCGCTGCAGAAGCCGAATCAGTTCGTTTGCAATTGATAGCAGATGCCGAAGACAAAGCACTGGAGGTAACACAAATATATCTCGACGCAGTAAAAGCGACTGAGGTACTGGCGCTGTCAGAAAGTAACCTTGCGATACACAAGAAAATCTATAAAGACATCAAAAAACGAGCGAGTTCAGGCATAGGTTCTACCGCAGACGTTTCGCAAGTAGAAGCTAGGATTGCAAAAGCTCATGGTAACTTATTGGCCGCCCAGAATAATTTGATCGACACACATACCCAATTTAGAAGAGTTGTAGGACAAGAACCGCTCGGTCTGATTTACCCAAGGGCCAATATATCTTGGATTCCACTGTCATTGTCAGATGCCCTAGTTGATGCACTAGATAAACACCCAGTAATTAAAATAGCGGCGGCAGATGTCGACGCAGCACATTTTCAATACAAACAGTCCAAAGGTGTAAACTACCCTACATTCTCTATAGAAGCGTCTCAGTCATGGCGTGATGATGCAGGAGGCGATGAAGGTTCGAGTCAAGAAACGCTCGCAATGCTGAGAATGCGGTATAACTTGTACAATGGTGGTGCAGACAGCGCTAACTCTGAAGCTGCTGCTTACCAACTGAACAAAGCGAAAGATCTGAGAGATCGTGCTTATCGCCAAGTTGAGGAAGGCCTTCGTCTTTCATGGAGCGCCTTAGATCTCACATTACAACAAAAGAACTTCTTATCTGATCATGTTGATTCAGCTTCGGAAACCGTTATCGCTTATGAAAAACAATATCGAATAGGTAAACGTACTCTGCTTGATCTACTCAATACCGAGAACGAACTGTTTGAGGCCCGCAAAGATTATCTGGATGCCCATTACTCGGAGCAGTACGCTAAATACCGAGTGATGAACGCTACAGGTTCTTTATTGAACGCTCTACTGGTCGACATACCAGAAGAGTGGACAACGGCCGTGGAGTATTAATGATGAAAATAACTTACTTATTACTTCCCGTATTAACGATGACTTTATTTGCCTGCTCCAATCAGCAGCGAGAAGCCTACATCGAAACGCCCGAAGCTGAACAAATTGCCGATCTACAAGACGATGATAAAGATGGTGTAGTAAACGCGCGAGATACCTGCCCTGGTACACCAGAAACATCACAAGTCGACAATGATGGCTGTGGTGAAACAATTCGAGCAGAAGAAGTACGACAGCTGAAAATACTCTTTGCTCATGACTCATATGAAGTAAACCCAATATTTTCTAGCCAAATTAGCACCATGGCAGAGTTTCTGGAAAACTACAAAAGCGCTTCAATTGAAATCCAAGGTTACGCCAGTAAAGTGGGCTCCAACGAATACAACTTAGACTTGTCAAAGAAACGAGCAAACAATGTACAAGATGAGTTACTTTCGAATGGTATAGAACCAGAGCGCGTGAGAATTGTTGGCTATGGTGAAGAACGCTTAGAAAACGATGGTGACGATCCTACTTCACACGCACTGAATCGTAAGGTAACCGCGACCGTAGTTGGGTTAAGTGAGCAGATCGTTGAAGAGTGGACCATTTTTACCACACTAGAAAAGTAACGTGACATCATCACTGAAAGCGAAAGATGTAAAGTAAGTTATTTGACAAATACACTTAAGCTTCAAGATCAATAAAGCCGTGATAGGGTTGCCCATCACGGCTTTTTTTCTTTGTCGTCACACGAATCAAGGGGATGACTCTGTGACGCTTCTAGCTATTCGGGAAATAGCTTTTACTTAGTGAGTCTGCTCCCTATTTAGCGAGCAGACTACCGATGTAATTTTACCAAATGATTATAGTTTTACTTCTTGTTGCTTCGTACTCGGTAGAGAAGTACGTAGCAGGATGTAACCCAGAATTGCCGCTGTTGTCGATCCCATCAGGATACCTAATCGAGCAAGCGTATCAAACTCTGCGTTCGTTGGTCCGAATGCTAGCGATGAAATAAAGATAGACATCGTAAAGCCAATACCACACAACACAGATACCGCGAAGATGTTCATGAAGTTCACACCTTCAGGAAGTTTAGCTACGCCCGTTTTCACAGCACCCCAGCTGAATAAGAAGATACCCAGAGGCTTACCAACCAATAGACCCATAGCAATACCAAGCGGTAGCATGCCTGTAAGGTTTGAAATTGAGATGCCTTCTAGTGAGATACCTGCGTTTGCAAATGCGAAGATTGGCAAAATTGCAAAAGCGACGTATGGGTGCAGAGCATGTTCTAGATGTTTCAGCGGAGAACGCTCTCCTTTATTGCCTTTCAGTGGGATAGCAAAACCAATGACTACACCAGCCAATGTTGCGTGAACACCTGACTTCAATACTGCGAACCACAGAATTGCACCAACAATAAGGTAAACACTCAGCTTAGTTACATGCTTGTTGTTTAGCATGAACAGCACACCAGTTGCAATGAAGCCAACCGTTAGTGCAAGCGTCGATAGATCGCCTGAGTAGAACAGTGCAATGATAACAACAACCCCTAGATCATCGATAATTGCCAACGCTAGTAGGAATACCTTCAAGCTTACCGGTACACGGTTACCAAGAAGAGCCATGATACCCAATGCGAAGGCGATATCAGTTGCCGCTGGGATAGCCCATCCTTGAAGCGCTTCAGGGTTACTTGAATTGAATAGCACATAAATAAGTGCAGGAGCTAGCATACCGCCCACAGCTGCGATAGCTGGGAAGATAGCTGTCTCTTTAGACTTTAATGCGCCTTCTAACAGTTCGCGCTTAACTTCTAAGCCAATTAGAAGGAAGAAGACAGCCATTAAGCCATCATTAATCCAGTGAGATACAGACATACCAAGAACGTAGCTTTGCAGTACCCCTTGGTACATTTCGTTCAGTGGTGAGTTTGCTACAAACATTGCGATCGCCGCAGCGATGACTAGTATGATGCCGCCAGCAGATTCCAATTTAAAGAAGTCACGGATGACGTCGGTCATGATTTCGCCCTTATATTTATTATTTAAATAAACGAATAACAAAGAATAACCACGAGTTTATATCCAAGCTCAATCGATAGATAATCACTTCTTCGGATGTTTAACTTCGGTTTTTCCTACAAATACTAAACAATACGTCGTATATTCCATAATGTTGTTATGCACCATGAACTAAGTATAGATGAGTTCATCAAGGCTGTATGCACAAATAATTCGAGGGCTGTCGGAATATCAAACATAAAAAAAGGCTATCAAATGATAGCCTTAGGTGCTTTTTAGTAACCGGTTAACTGCATAAAGCCTGTTGCTTCATGGCTTCCGCTAGCCATAATTGGCCCTTCCCAATAGGGTATGACAAAAGGTAACCACATATCCCTACGTTTGATACGCGTAGTGAGGTTAATATTGTGTTGTGGCACGTTAATAATCCATTGGAGCGGCATTCTTCTACCATTCAGTAGCGTCGTATTCTGTAAAGGTTGGATAGAAATATCGGAGTCCGTTAGCTGATACACTTTGCCCGAACGCGTTGCCAATGTTCCAAACACATACGGTAATTGTTGATTATGGCGATAGCGGTTAATGCTCAGCGCAGTACCGTCATCGAGGTTAAACACGAACCAATCCCAGCCTTGCTGACCCACTCCAAGTAAACCACTGCCCCACTCTTTATGTACCCACGCAGTACCTTCAACTTCTTTCGCTACGCCGTCGAGATTCAAAACCCCACTCAAAGATAAAAACGGAGCACTGAAGTTATAAGACGCGACAGGCAATAAATCGTGCTTTTTCTGATAACCGTTATCACCGTTAAGTACGTATGGCCCTTTCGCAATAGTGTCGAGTTCTAGGCCAAACGTATCGGTTTGTACTTCAAGGCGACCTGGGAAAGGAGTGTTACCAAGGGCGCGCCAGTTCCAATTATCAATCCAAATTCTAAATGGACGGCTGGTCATACCCGCCTGGCCAATACCTCCGCGCGCCAAACGCTGCTCTTTCCAAACCTTAGATTCAGACGAAATCACCACATTTGAAATATAAACCTGCGGGCTTTGCCACCCTCGAGTTTCTCTCTCATCGGTAGCTATACGGAAGAAGCTCCACTGTACCGAGTACTTTTTTCCATCATCCCCTTTTAGAGAAGCAAAATAATGCCACCACTCATGCTGGAATTCTGGGTGGAACTGAAAATCACGAGGTAACGAAACGCCGCGGTCTGGTAATACAGGTTCAAACACATTGAAGTGCTCGCTTACAAGTACTGAGTTAACCTCATTCTCGCCCTTATCACCAACATCGACAAAGTAGGAATAGTACGCCCATACACCCAAAATAATGCCAAAGAAACCAATCAGTAATAGAGCGGAAACAAGTCGGTGTCTGAGTTTTTTTGAACCATTTCGTTGAAGCATATTAAAGTGCATCCCTCAGTGATTTCATCGGTGTATTCCGAATCATTCTCATCACTGGTAATGCACCAGCTAACATTAATGCTGCCATGGCCCACGCAAATGTCTGCAAATAGTCCCAAGGAATCACTTGTAATTCGAGTGACCACCCAAAAGACTGCTTGATGACAATATCGACGATCAAGCTGGCTAACGCCAATCCGAGCGGGATAGCAATCAAGGAAGAAATAAGTCCGAACACAAACAACTGCAAGCTGCCTGTAAAAATCAGCTCTTTTGCCGAGACCCCTAAGCAACGTTGCAATGAAATATGCCTTTGTCGAGACACTTCACCCGCAACCGTCGCGAAAAAGATGCCAAAGACCGCGATGACCAAAGTGATGTTACCCAATGTATCAGCTATCGCGAATGTTCTATCAAACACTCTCATCGCCTGACTGTGAATATTGTTATTATCAAAAACACGCTCAGATCCAAGCCTGAATACGCTTTCCAATCGACTTCGAAGTCCTACGGAATTGACATCATCTTTGAGTATGACGCCTAGACCGACATTTCCGCGTCCAGCAAACCCAGATAGCCAGTTTCGATGTGACATCATGACTTGATGGTAAGGGTTGCCATAATCGTAATAAACACCAACAACCTGCCAACCAGAGCCAAGACTGTCATAAAGGTCTATATAGTCGCCTGGGCGAATCCCTAACTTGAGAGACATCGATTCACTGATCAACACACCTTTCGAATGATGCAGGTGGTACCAGTAATTCGGAATACCTAACTTGATCGTCAGCGCTTCTAATTCGCCTTCAGAAGGACCAGTACTGACCACCTGGGTACTTCCGACAGGGGAAGCGACATCTTTCTCCCAACGCCACCAAACTGAATCGACTTCAGGCTGTTCTGACAGCCAATTACTCATACGTGCAGCGGCGTTGTTGGTTGGGTAAATGTAAAGGTCTGCAGCCAAACGCTGTGTTAGCCATTTATCGGTGGTATCCCTAAAGCTACCCACCATGGTTTCTACACCAATATTCGCTGTTAACGCTAGCATGAACGCCATTGTCGCCACACCACGATAACTCATGCTTGAAGCGGCATCCGCAAAGAACCAGCGAGCACGAACCCAACGCAGTGAATAAGACAAACTGTTGAACAGCTTCCACATCAAGAAAGGCGTAAACAAAGCCACACTGACGAGCATCAGGGCAATAATCGCAAAACCAGATTCTTGCGTTTGTGGGGCTTGATACACAGCGACAGCTGCAACCAAGAAACCACAACCAATCAATGCTTGCCAAGTAAACTCAGTACCAGCAAAACGCATCAAAGATAAACGAGATGACAAACGAATCGGTTGCGACCTCAGCAAACGAACCAATGGCCATGCACACGCTAGGAATGCACCAAGCAACGCCATTAATAAGCTATAACCACTCCAACGCCAACTCCAGCTAAGGGTTAAGCCCACATTCGCATCGTAAAGATCACCTAAACTCGAAGAAACGGCAGGTAACAGTTGGTTTGCCAACATGACACCGAATACATTACCGCAGATCCAGCTCAGTAGAACCAATAACAATAACTCTAAGCAAAGCGCTTTAGTCAGTTGCCAACCAGACACACCTGTTTGTCTCAAGATTCCGACGAGTGGTTGGCGCTGAATGAAAGACAGCGACATCGCTTGATAGAAAATAAACAAGCCAACGACAAACGACAGCATGCCCATCGCTTTTAGATTTAAGTGGAAAGCGCTAGTCAATGACTCAAGCTCAGCTTTAGAGCTGCGAGAGATTGTCAAACCATTGGGCAACATGTTTTTAAGACGTTCAAACTTCTCGGGAGACATGTCTGAACACGCAATCACGGAAAGCCCTGCACTGCGTTTAAGCATTCGGAGCAAAGAGATATCCGCAATCAACCTTGTACCATTAATCAGGTTATTTTGGTCCACTACCACTGGACCTAGCTCTGAACCATCCATCAGTGGAATGTAGTCCCCATCCTTCCATTCCATATGTTCAGCAAGATCATCACTCACTAGGATCGGATATGGTGGTTTCATGAGATCTAACGTGGTGAGTTCTTTTAGGGCAGCACCAGGCTGAAGCTGAAGCATAGAAACAGGGTCTATGCCAATAAGCATAAAGTTTGCACCATTTTCATCAGTGATACTATGGTGGTCAAAAGGAGAACACTGCTGAAAGCCTTCACGACGAAGCTGAATGTAAAAACCTTGCGGGATTTTATTCGCGTTATGTTTTGGTCGAATACGGTAAGGAAGAGGATTCGAAAAGAGTTTTTCGCCATGCGTATAACTTTGCTTGGCGTGTTGGTTGATAGCGGTAACACCAACCAAAAGTGATACGCCTAGGGTTAAACCAAGCCATACCAAGATAATCTGAAGTGGGTAACGTCGATAGTGACCAAGTAGCGCTTTAACTACGGGCCATAACATGCAGTTGCCCTCCTTGTAGGCGAATTCTGCCATCCATATGCAATGCAACTTTCTCACTGTGTGTCACCAGCAATAAGGTACATTCTAATTGACGGGCCAAAGAGGTCAGCAAACGCATTACCGCTTCTGCATTACGCTCATCTAAACTTCCCGTCGGTTCATCGGCTAACAGAATTTTTGGTTCCATATACAAGGCACGAGCAATCGCTGCGCGTTGTTGTTGACCACCAGACGCTTCTTCAGGGTAACGACCAAGCAAAGGCATTAGGTCTAAAGCAGAAAGAATCTGTCTCCAGAGCCCCTTATCTTCAGGTAAACCTTTTAACTGGCGGCAAAAACGGATGTTGTCGGCAATGTTAAGCGTTGGTAGCAAGTTGAATTGCTGGAAGATATGACCGATGTTGTTTCTACGATAAGCGGTGCGGTCACGCTCGGTAGAGTCGTGCATATTGAAGTGAGGGAAAGCAATTTCACCTGAATCAGCTAGGTCTAACCCCGCGATAAGATTCAGCAAAGTACTCTTACCAGAGCCACTTTCTCCCATTAATGCCAGCTGATCACCTTGGTTTAATGTTAATTCAGCACCTTGCAAAACAGGGTGAAACTCCCCCCCATCGACATAGCCTTTACACAGGTCTGACAGCTTTAACATTAAACAGCTCACATTAATTAGAATTTGGAATGAGAATCTACACTAATTCCCTGTTAGGAGGAAGTATTTTGAAAGATAGATCACACACCAACGATAAAGTGATGGGGTTGATGCGCTCTACTTCAATTTCCTATCAAGTTTTTAATCCATTTTCTTGTTTTCATGCGGTAGAGCGACCCACCCCACTTAAGCACTTCTTCAGTGAGGAAAAGCAGATATATCCACTCAGGTGGAAACTTCAGATAGATAGCAGCAATCGCGGCGAGCGGAATACCGATCACCCATTGGGCAATCAGGTCTTGATAAAGGCAGAACTTCACATCACCGCCCGCTCTCAACACACCAACAATGACAGTCAGCGGTACCGATCGGATAACAATACCCACGCTTAAAATTAGAATGAACTTTTCTGAGAGGGCTCTGGTTTCTTCCGTCAGTGCACTAAAAGCATTCAGTATTGGCGTTTGTGCGAAGTAAAGAAAAATCGCGACCACGATACTGGTCAAGAAACACAGAATCGTTAAGCCTAACGCTTGGTAATAAACCGCTTCATTATTCTTTGCGCCAAGTTGATTACCCACCAGAACCGCTGCCGCATTCGAAAGGCCAATCAGTAAACTCAATGAGATAGATTCAACCGGCGTCATCACTGACAGTGCTGCCAGTCCTTGAACGCCCGATTGCCCCATGATCGCGTGGTAAGCAAATAAGCCACCAGCCCACGCCAAAAAGTTAAACGTCGTCGGCAGCGATAACTTTAAGAAGCGAACCACTTTTTCAATCGAAGCTGCTGCTTTTATATCGCATAACTTGAAAGCCAAGAGATGCTTTGAACAATAAAGATAACCAAACAAGGTCGCCACTTCGATTGCACCACTTAACACTGTCGCAATCGCCGCGCCTTTTATTCCTAAGGCAGGAAAGCCCAAATTACCAAAAATCAAAACCCAGTTTAGAAACACATTCGATAGAATTCCGATACCGCTAAAGAAAGTACTTAAACCTGGCTTGTGCATCGCTCTTAGGCCAACGGCCATACTGCTGACACACGACACCGCTAACATGCTAAACGACGTAATCACGATGTAGTCAACACCAAGGCTGATGACTTCTTGTGAGTCAGTCGTCACACCCATGATTTGTGCGGGAAATGAAACGAAGAAAACAATAGTTAGTAATGCAAACAGTGTTGAAACCAGCCAAGTCAACGCCGTACTTTCTCTGACGCCTTGCTTGTTACCTGCGCCCCAATATTGCGCAGTCAATAACGCACCACCCGTGGTGACACCCACCAGCATAATGGTCGTCACGAACATCGCACGACTCGCCACACCCACAGCCGCAATGTCTGCTTCTCCAAGCTGACCTAGCATCAACACATCCACTAAGCCTCGACTCGAAAACATGATGCTCTGCAAGGTGATTGGCAAAGCTATGGCAATCAGCCTGCGAACAAAATCACCGCGTGTGTGATGAATAATTGAAGAGAGCAACATAGAGAGACCTAAACAGAACGTATTGATGAATAAAGATAAATATCGCGCTATTATATCAATGTTCGGTTTTTAACCACAGATATAAATGGAGTAGTAATGAAGAAAGTACTGGTTTTAGGCGCTTCTGGATACGTAGGTTCACAACTCCTCCCTCTCCTGCTTGAGCAAGGCTATCAAGTCACGGCAGCAGCAAGGCATATCGACTATTTAAAGGCACGGACCGAGCCTCACGAAAACTTATCACTTGAGTATCTTGATTTGGCCGATCAAGCTGCGACACAAGCCTTAGTCCCCGATTTTGATCTTATCTTCTTCCTTGTCCATGGAATGGCAGAAGGCCACGACTTTATCGATTATGAGCTGAACTTAGCCCGTAACTTTGTCTCTGCACTTGGCCCTAAAAACCAGCACGTTATCTATCTAAGCTCGCTGCAGCCTCAAACTGGTGACTCAGAGCACCTTCAAGCGAGAAAGAAAACCGGTGAACTACTTCGTAAAGGGCCGGTACCGATAACCGAACTTCAAGCAGGCGTCATCATAGGCCCTGGCTCTGCGGCGTTCGAGATCATGCGAGACTTCGTCTACAACTTGCCTATTATGATTGCGCCAAAATGGGTCGACTCTAAAGCCAACCCTATTGCCTTGCAGAACCTGAACCACTATCTGCTGAAGCTAGCACAAAACACGCCTATAGAAAGCCAAACCTTCGAAGTTGGTGGGCCGGATATTGTCTCTTATCGAAACCAATTTGCTCATATTGCCAAAACGGCCGATCGTCCACTCCGGCTGTGGGCTACATCACTGCTCACACCCAAGATTGCTTCATATTGGCTAGGCGTAGTGACATCTGTACCGTCCAACATAGGCAGAGCACTGCTTGCTGGCTTAAAGCATGACTTTATTGCCAGTTCGACCACCATTAGAGAAAAGTACCCTCAGAGGCTTATCTCGTTCGAGAATATGGTTGAGCAAGCTATTCATTCTGAAGGAAACTTCGTAAAGAGTAATGTGTGGGGCTTCGATAAAACTGCCTTCAAACGCTGGCAAGCGGGATACGGTTATTACCCAAAAAAAACAGGCGCAAGCATCATGTCTACTGCCTCACTAGAGTCTCTTTGGCAAGTAGCTCAACAGATAGGAAGCCCGAAGCAAGGTTACTTCTTCGCTAACGCTTTATGGCGCACACGCGAATGGTTGGACCTTCTTTTCGGCGGCGGCGTACCTGTGCGACAAATGCCTGAAGGCCCCAAGCTAAAAGTGGGCGACAAAATCGATTCATGGAAAGTGATTCGCTGTGAGGAAAATCAGTTTCTCTCCCTGCTTTTCGGAATGAAAGGCCCCGGGTTAGGACGATTGGAGATTACTGTGTCTGACCATGGAGAGTCTCGCGAATTGAACATATCAGCTTGGTGGCACCCAAAAGGCTTTCTAGGTCTACTCTATTGGTTCGCAATGATGCCAGCTCACCTATTTATCTTTAAAGGCATGGTGAAGGCGATTGAGAAGCAAGCTAAAGAGCAGATGAAGGATTAAAGCAGATTCGAGATCCGGCAACGAGATACGAAGAAATTTAGAGCTATAGATGAGACTGCCTCCACACCTTCTTGCTAGAAAAAGACCGCCATTTAGGCGGTCTTTATATTTTTAACTGTCACTAGATTAGCCAATAACGCTAATTGGGATCTCAGCCAGCTGGTTGCCTTGGTTAGCAGGGTACACAATGTATTCACCGTGGTACTTCACCGCTGACTTGTAGTCAGTGACTTTGTGAAGCATGAAACCGGCTTCCATCGCTGCTTGAATGAACTCTGCGTGGTTACCACGAACAAACCAGTTCATTGGCTTAACCATCAGCTCACCGTCGAAAGAGTCGTCACACTGTTTGCCACACAAAGCAAAAGAGTGCTCACCATCGGTGAAGAATTGAATCTTACCGCCAGTCGTTAGCTCGTCTTCACTTGATACACTCCACCCCATCTCGTACATTTTGTCCATGAACGCTTCAACATCACTGTCTTTTAGCGCTTTAGGCTCTTCGCCTTCAGGGAAAAAACGTCCGTAAAACGCAGAAATACGTTTAAAGGTAAAAGTTAAATCAGAGTTATTGCCCTTTGAACGGCCCTGTTTCTGCCAGCGAACCAAGTCAGGCACAATCACGCGATCATACGCTTGAGATTTAATCGCCTTCGTTACCCAACGAACTAAATAAAGGTTGTTCGCAATAGGCGCATCAATCGCTTTGCCTGCTTTGTGCAGAGCGTAAAGCTCGCCTAGTGCATCATTCACTAACTTCTGAATTTCAATATAGTATTTTGACATTATGCCTTCTTTCCTAATGTCCAATATAGTAATGCTGACATTACTGCACACGCAGCCATTACCATAGCCATAGACCCAGCACTGTCACTTGGTAGCATCGCAACGATCGCTCCAACGACAGAACCAGTACCAAATCTCAATGTTCCCGCAAGCGATGAAGCCGTGCCTGCCATATTAGGGTAACCACTTAGCAGTAGACCCATAGAGTTACTGCCAATCGTAGAAATAGTGCCGATAAACAGCATCACAAACGGTACAATACCCCAAAGCCCGAGATTCAATGCCCAACCAGCCAGTAAACCCACACCAGCCAGTAATTGAATGACCAGCGCTGCTCTCAGCATGGTATGAGAACCGACCTTCTTAACGATTCGACCATTGATTGTCGTCATCAGAATCATCGCAACAATGTTCAAGCCAAATAAGTAACCAAACAAATCAGGACGTACGCCATAAATGTCGATATAAACAAAAGAGCCTGCGGTTAAGAATGCAAACATCCCAGAAAAAGAGAATGCACCAGAGAAAATCAGGCCCATAGCCGTAGGGTTTTTACATAAACGAGCGTAATTACGAATCGTCGTTTTAAAGCGCAGTGGCTGGCGATTTTCAACAGGCAGTGTCTCAGGGATTTTGATTATTACCGCGAGAATCACAATCACCGCAAAAATGGCCAAGACCCAAAAGATTGAACGCCAGCCAAACCACAATGCCAAGTAACCACCAATCATAGGTGCGATAAGTGGCGCAACCGTCATCACCAAGGTAACGAACGACATGGTTCTTGCAAAATCTTCACGGTCGAACATATCACGCACAACGGCCTGGATAATGACCGCTGCCGCTGCCCCTGCGAAACCTTGAGCAGTACGAACTAACGTTAGCGCTTCAATGCCATGAGTAGTAGCACTCACAACAGACGCAATTGCAAAGAAGAAGACACCAATCAGTAAAACAGGCTTGCGACCATAACTGTCGGCTAACGGGCCATGTAACAACTGACCTAACGCAAAACCTGCGGTATACGCTGTGAGTGTGATTTGTACTTCACCCGCTGTTACGCCGAGATCTTTGGCGATCGTTGGCATTGCGGGCAGGTACATATCGATGGCGAGTGGTGTCAGTGCACCAATCGCCCCCAGAACCAAAAATAGCATCCAACCTAACTGAGGAGTTTGTGGTTGTGATTTTGGGGTCTGTTGGGTAGACGTTTGCATAACTCTCCGACTAAGTACTAGGTTTTATGTGAGCATGAACATGCACACAGTGATACGCGAATATACACATAGCGATATATAAATACGCAAATAGTAATAATGGCTGAAACTGTCCTAGTACCAGTCACAATAATCAGCCGACGCTATCCTTGGTCGGCCACATTTTACAATAGAAAAAACTACTTCCAGATAGAGTCTACTTCTTCTTGTGTTAGGTAACGGTATTCACCCAACTCTAAAGATTCATCCATCTCGATTTCACCAATACGTTCACGGTGCAGTGCTTCTACCTTGTTACCAAGTGCTGCAAACATGCGTTTTACTTGGTGGTACTTGCCTTCGTGAATAGTTAGCAATACTTCTCGCTCTGCACGTACTTCAAGGTGTGCTGGAAGTGTTAGGCCGTCTTCGCTCTTAAGCTGGATGCCCTCTTTGAACTTTTCAACGTAATCGTCTTCAACAGGTTCAACCAACCACACTCGGTACATCTTCTCGCACTTGTGCTTTGGCGATGTGATGCGGTGAGACCACTTACCGTCGTCTGTCATTAAGACAAGACCCGTTGTATCAACATCTAAACGACCTGCAAAGTGCAGCTTGTCCATTTTGATTTCATCGAGTAACTCAAACGCAGTGCGATTTGAGCCATCTTCATGCGAACAAACAAAACCTTCTGGCTTGTAAAGCATGATGTAACGCGGGCCGTGAACATTCAGTTCATTGCCTTGCCATTCCACAACGCACTCTTCAGTTACCTTAAGTGAGCCGCTTTTTTGAATGACATCATTTACTGTCACTGCTTTTGATTTTAATAAGTGTGTTGCTTCTCTTCGAGTGACGCCTAACGCATCGCACAGAAATTTATCTAAACGCATGAATACCTCAACTAATCTAAGTCGGGTATTATAGTCACCTTTGCTCAATTAGTTGAGCTATTTCACACTATTTGTTTTTCATTTTACAAGACACGATATGTATACACTCCGCCCGTACCAAGCTGACTCAGTAAAATCAGTGATTCATTACTTCAGAAAACACCAAACACCGGCTGTTCTTGTATTGCCTACAGGCGCAGGAAAAAGCCTGGTGATTGCAGAGCTAGCAAGGCTTGCGAAAGGTCGAGTTCTGGTACTCGCTCACGTTAAAGAGTTGGTCGAACAAAACCATGAAAAGTATGAAGGTTATGGGCTAAAAGGTTCAATTTTCTCTGCCGGTTTAGGGCGTAAAGAGACAGACCAACAAGTGGTGTTTGCTTCAGTTCAATCCGTAGTTCGAAACCTTGACTCATTCTCCAATCAGTTCTCATTATTGGTTATCGACGAATGCCACCGTGTTCCCGATGAAAAGACCAGTAGCTACCAAAAAGTGATCACTCACTTGCGCGAGAATAATTCGGGCATCAAGGTGCTTGGACTAACCGCGACCCCTTATCGTCTTGGTATGGGGTGGCTTTACCAATATCACACGCGTGGCCAAGTGCGTTCTGAAGAGCCGAGATTTTTCAGAGACTGTATTTTCGAACTGCCGATTCGTTATTTGTTGGACGAAGGCTTTCTAACACCAGCACGCATGATCGATGCGCCAGTATTGAGTTATGACTTTTCACAGCTAAAACCTGCAAGTACAGGCCGCTACAAAGAATCAGAACTCGATATGGTGATTGAGCAATCGAAGCGTGCTACCCCGCAAATTGTCGACCAAATTATTGAGCTGGCCAAAGACAAACTCGGCATCATGGTATTTGCAGCCACCGTTCGACACGCACAAGAGATCCTTGGTTTACTGCCCGAAGGTGAAGCTTCAATTGTAATCGGCGACACACCGACACTCGAACGTGACCAAATCATCAATGATTTCAAGGAACGTAAAATCAAGTTCTTGGTTAACGTGTCAGTATTAACCACAGGTTTTGATGCGCCCCATGTGGATTTAATCGCGATTTTGCGCCCAACAGAATCTATTAGCTTGTACCAACAAATCGTTGGCCGTGGCTTACGCCTATCTCCGGGTAAAAAAGAGTGTTTAGTGCTCGACTATGCGGGCAACAGTTACGACCTTTACCAACCAGAGGTCGGAGACCCAAAGCCTGACTCAGACAGTGAAATCATCACTATTCCCTGCCCTGCTTGCGGCTTCAATAATAACTTCTGGGGCAAGCTAGACAGCAACGGCTTCTTACTCGAACACTTTGGCCGTAAATGCCAAGGCTACTTTACCGATGAAGACACGGGCGAACGCGAGCACTGTAACTATCGTTTTCGTGCTAAGTATTGTGGTGAATGCGGCGCTGACAACGACATTGCCGCGCGCATTTGTCATGAGTGTGATGCCACCTTGGTCGACCCAGATAAAAAGCTTAAGGAAGCGTTAAACCTCAAAGATGCGTTGGTGTTTGAGTGTTTAGAAATGGACCTTAACGTTCTCAAGGACGAAAAAGGCAAATCGCAGCTTAAGGTCACCTACCGTGGAGAAAACCAAGCACAAGTGCATGAGTTTTGGTCATTAACCACTAAGAAACATAAGCAGAACTTTAAGGATCAGTTTGTTCGCCCTCACCTTGCCGACAGACACAGACCGTTTGAGGAAGCTTCACCGACGAAGGTGGTCGCTCACCAACATCGATTCCGCCCACCTCAATTCGTGATTGCACGTAAAGTCGGGCGCTTTTGGAAAATGAGAGACAAGATATTCGAAGATGAACTCAAGCAATAGGCTCCCAATAATCAACAGAATTAATAAAAAGAGTATTTATACTCCTTTTATTCACATTCTAATGACCGCACATGAGTTAATTTGTTAAACCACAAATTAGATTGCGCTCAGCTTTTTCTGATTCCCGCGCCTCTTTTTCCATATTATCAAAAAGCTCAATGGCTAAGGTTGGCCGATGAATATAAAAGCCTTGAATAAAGTCAATGCCTAGCGTTTCTAAAGTTCTTAACTCTTCAATTGTTTCAACACGCTCTGCAACCACTTTAGTTTGGCTCATTTCTGCCAACTCAACTAATGAGTGCACCATTTTTTTCTTAAAATCAGAACTGTTAATATTTTCAACAAGCGAACCATCAAGCTTGATCGTATCAAAACAGCCTTCAGATAAAATTGAATACGATGAATAACCTGAACCAAAATCATCTAAGGCAACTATTATCTGGTGGTGTTGTAGTCGCTCTACTATTTTTCGAAACTTCTCATCTGCACGATAAAAAACAAGCTCAGTCACTTCAACACATAAACGGGAACGGATATAAGGGGGTAGATGACATAAACGATCGATAACACTCATATCGAAAATGGTTTTAACTGAGAAGTTTAATGACAATTGAATAGTTGAATAATGCTCAAGTAAGCCAATTGCGTAAGTAAGCATACGAGAATCGAGCTCCTTCTCAAGCCCATGAGAGGCTACAACATCGAGCAATTCACCAGCAGAAACGATTTTTTCACGCCCCTCTTCGTCTTCCATTTTTAAACGACACAGTACCTCATAGCTCGAAGCAACACCCTTTAAAGAATGAATTTTTTGAGCAAAGCAAAGCAACCTATCCGAGTTAAGTAATTCAACTGCTTCTACTCTAAGATTCGGTAAGCTATAGAGCATGACCCCATCTTGTTGCTGCCAGTCTTGGTAAGATTCATTGTTGGACTTTGCTTTACGGCAACAGTATTCAGCTTTGTAAATACAGTCTTCGACAGATTCATTAGGACCACTGCGATAACGGCCAAAACTAAAGCTGAGAGCGTTTTCTGTTTCTTGGGTGAGGTTCTGTTCCAACAAATATTCTAGCAACTCCTTGGAAACCGACGTTTGGCAAATTAATACAAATTCATCTCCACCGACTCTATACGCCTTCCCTATGCCTTGTGCGGCTATTTTTTTGAAGCGCATAGCTAAGTTTATTATCATTCGATCACCCACATGGTGACCTTGACTATCGTTGAGAAACTTCAACTGATTTGCATCAATGTAATAATAACAACGAGAACTCTCAATGACCTTTTTATATTCTATGGATTTTCGATTATACAACCCTGTCATGAAATCTTTATCAGAGTTAGACAACAATTTCTTATAATCGCCCAGATTAATAACTCTTAATTCCCCAAGATCATAAACACACGCTAATACAAAAGAAGCGTGAGATAAGTAGAATAACGCCTGTATTAAATAGTAATACTCAGGCATGAATGAAATAGTCATTGATGATTCAAGAACCACCACAGACATAATAAAACAGGAAAGATAGCTAATTATTATTTGAACTTTATTATTAACTTCTTTTGATATCAAACAAAATGCTATAACAACGGCTGCTAGGATAGTACTAATTAAAAATCCGACAATAACGTCAAAGTTTATATAAACTGAAAAGAACTGTAGAAACACAAATGAAGAACAAATCAGTAAGTGCTTAGTATTTATTCTATCGCAACTTGAAAAAACAAGCATTAAATACACGCAAACTAAAGATAATGAATAAGAAACGAACCAGTAGTCGCTTCTAAAAAAATTTATAACGTAGGTTCCTTTATCATCATACCCATCCCATAAAAACCCAAACTTGTAAATATAAAACATAGAGAACAGCACTATATAACAAGTTATAAATAGTGTTTTAGCTCGTTTTATCGGCCAAACATAATAAACATAAACTAACGATATGGCACTCGCCAATATAAATAGGGCTAGAATTACCCCATCTTTCATGACAAGTGATTGCTTTAATTGATGCTCTTTCGAAAATAACGCACTGGCATTTACAGTCTTACCTCTAGGAAATTTCACTAAAACATAACTGTATTCAAAATTTTTGTTCAGCCGTAGCGAGCGATAATACTCAAACAGAAAATTGCCAACAACTTTGCCGTCTTGATCAACAAAAAACAGCTCTCCTGTCCGGGATGAAAGAGATTTCCAAACTAAATGTTCATATGATTGGTTGTCTGAAGGTAGTACAAGTTTAAGCCAACACGACTGATTAGGTTCAGGAATACAAGTAACAATTGAGCTCCACCCTTCTTCCTTATATAGGATGGCATCAACCGAAGAGTCACTCACTACCATACCATATTCGAAATCACTGATTTGCTTAAAATCTAACTCATTAGCATGGCTAGTGAACGTTATCAGCACTGAAAAAAGCAACATAACTAGCACTGTAAATGGCACTCTAAAATCCTTATTAAATCAAATATCGCGCGGCAAAGAGCCCCATAAGTCATATACTTGCGAGTTTACCATGTTAATTATTTGTAATTTGTAAGGGAATGTAATAACGTCAACACATTACTATTGTGCAAATGAATCAACATGAATCTCAGGTTGGTTAATTGCACGTTGATACAACACTTTACATTGCTAAAATCATAAAGCGTCTCTCGTATTCACATTCATACTCCATTCATTTTTATTGTATTAAACTGTCATTACTTGCTTCTTTTACTAAGGCCACTGCATGCAAAAACCAAGCGCTATACTCATCTGTATCGCTGTAGCTATAGGCTCGACATCAAGCTTTGCACAAGATGATCACCATAACGGTCATGATCTTGTACAAGATGTTCATAAAGCGGGAACCCGTATCGAATTTGAAGAAGATCAAGACGAAGTCTATGAAGCGGTGCAAGAGGGCTACATTCGCCCTTTCTCAGAAATGTATGCTGCGGTTGAAAACGACCTTCATGGCCGAATCATTAAAGTAGAACTAGAAGAAGACGATGATATTTGGGTGTATGAGCTAAAAATAAATTACCAAAACAATATCATTAAAGTGGAATACAACGCTGAAACGTTAGAAATGCTGATGATTAAAGGTCGTAACTTTAAAGAAGCAATCAAAAACTCCCACGAATAATCAATAACAATAAAAAGAGTGATACATGAAAATTTTAGTCGTTGAAGACGAACCTCGTTTAGGTCAACAAATTATTGAAACACTTGAGGGAGCAGACTGGGTTCCCGAGCTTTCTCAAGATGGCATCGACGCACTCTACCGTGCTACATCAGAGGAGTGGGATGCCATCGTTCTCGATTTAGGCTTACCAAAGCTAGATGGTTTAACCGTGTTGAAAGGCATTCGAGACGAAAACATCAATACGCCAGCGATTATCCTAAGTGCGCGTGACACGCTAACTCAGCGTGTAGAAGGCTTGAATGCAGGTGCTGATGACTACCTAACTAAGCCATTTGAAATGGTCGAGTTGATTGCTCGAATTCGTGCTCAACTACGCCGAGCGTCAGGTAGTCCTGCTCCTATACTTCAAATCGGTGATTTAAGCCTAGACACACGTAGCTCTAAAGTGTTGTGGCAAGGCCGAGCAGTTAGCCTCACAGCGCTTGAATATAAAGTGGTCGCTTATTTCATGCATAACCAAAACAAAGTTATCTCGCGCACTGAGTTGGTTGAACACATCTACAAACAAGATTTCGACCGCGACTCAAACACGGTTGAAGTTTTCATCGGTCGTATTCGTAAGAAAATCGCACCTAAGATCATCAAAACCGTTCGTGGCCTTGGCTACCAACTGAATGCTGAATAATGCTGTGTTTAATTAAGCTAAGAGCAATCTCCAATCAGTGGACAGCCTGTGCTGATAGTTATTGTTCTGATAGCAAGACGAGTAAAGTCAGGCTGGTAACGTATGAATCTAAAAAAACGAACACTTAAAAACGTCAGTCTAAAAAGCCGCTTGCTCCTTGCCGCGGCTTTTTGGCTAGGTGCGATGATCTTAGCGGCAGGTGTCGGAATTCCGAAACTGGTTAATGACTACCTCGTCGATGACATGAAGCAGCAGCTTGCTTTAACCATGGATGAGTTAACCGCCAATATCGAAACCAACGAAAGTGGTAACTTAATCATGGCTGAGCGCCTATCTGACCCTAGGTTTAACCAACCCTACAGTGGTATCTATTGGCGAGCTGCTACCCAAGACCAGATTATTCGCTCTCGATCTCTATGGGACAAAGACCTCACCATCAAGCGTTCGCCGATTCATACTTCAATCAAAGGGCCTGATAAAGAAAAGCTGATTTATATCGAGCAGGATATCTATCTGCCTGAACTGAATCACCCTGTCACGATCACCATTGGTATCGATGAAGACCCTCTAGAATCCACACTGACCGAGCTTACTGGTCAAGTCTGGTTGATTTTGATGTTGCTGTTTGTGGGCGTTCTGATGTTGATTGGTATTCAAGTCAGTTGGTCGCTATTGCCACTGAGTAAGATGCAACGTGAACTGGTGATGTTAAGAAACGGCGAGCAACAAGGGTTAAGTGTTAACTACCCAAAAGAAGTTTCTCCATTAGTGTCTGATCTCAATGCCCTGCTCTTCCATTATCAAGAGTTATTGGAGCGAGCTCGTAACCATGCGGGTAACTTATCTCACGCGTTGAAAACGCCGCTGTCGGTTTTGAAAAATGAGATTGAGCGACTTCCAGACGATGACAAAACCTTGTTACAACACCCCATTCATCAGATTCAGACCCAAATAGACTATCACCTTGGCCGTGCGCGCATGGCAGGTGCAATGAACATTCTTTCGGTGAAGTCTTCACCTTGTGAGCGTGTCGAAGCTATCTCAATGGCATTTGATAAAGTCTACGCCGCCAACGACGTCACCATGATTAACGAGCTAGACTCTGAGATTGAAGTCGCGGTCGAAAAGACCGACCTTGATGAAATGGTCGGCAACCTACTCGAGAACAGTTACAAATGGGCGAGCAGCATTATCCGTGTCCATTCGAATGAACTCGACGATGGCAACATAGAATTGGTGATTGAAGATGATGGCCAAGGCATTCCTGAAGAGAAGTTTGAGCAAGTGACCAAACGTGGTGTTCGACTTGATGAAACCACACCGGGAACAGGATTGGGGCTTAACATCGTGAATGAAATGGCACACAGTTACCGAGGCAGCCTAACGCTCAGCAAGAGCTCTATGGGCGGATTGAAAGCCTCTTTGGTGCTCAAAATAAGCAAGGTTACATAAGCTAAACGAGCTAAATAGACTAAGTAAACTAAATAGATACGATAAGCCCTAGCACAACGCTAGGGCTTAACTTGATTCTGGTTTAACAAAGCTTTTCCCACTTCAATACGATTAGCTCATCGAGTGAAGCCCTATCATGTTGCCTTCCGTGTCACTCACTACACTGATAAACCATGCTCGCCAATATCCATTTTGGGTACTTGTAGCTCGCCACCATTGGCCGCAGCCAAACTTGCTTCTGTGGCACAATCCTCTTACATAATCACAGTCTTCACACAGTACGATCTCTTCATCGAAACCGCCGATCTCATCATGCACTCGTTTAGTCGAGAAAATACAGGCGCCAATCGCTGTAGGGAAGAAGAACTGCGTTGTAAACAAGCCAGCATTAAGGAGCCCGTAACCAAACTTGTGTACAAGCGGCAAGCCTTTCGAACTCATGTACACACCCGCGACTTCAAGCTTGTTCTCCTCTAGTTCATAAAGCGCTTTCGCAAGGAAGTTTCGGGGTAAACTCACATCGGCATCCAAGAAAAGGATTCGGTTGTACTGCGCTAATGAAGCACCTGCGTTTCGGCCAAGGCTCACACCACGATTTTCCATATGATGAACCGTTAACTTTGGCAACGCGCTTTCATAAGCTTGTGCCACCCCTCTTGTGTTGTCTCACTGTTCGAGTCAACAACAATCACCTCAAATTCTTGATGGGTTTACACACTCAACTCTTCCATTAAGCGGCTGATGCGTTTCTCTTCGTTTAGCGTAATAACGACAATGCTTACCGGTTCCATATTTTAACCTATTCAATCTGCTGTTTAATTAACACTAAGATTAACCAACCGAGCATTAACAAGGCCTTAGGCAAACATTCATTTTCCGTTCATTAACTTGATGATTTAGCTGCGCTATAAATAGATAAGATTGGCAATGTAAAAGACGATAAAATGAGGTAAATAAGCGCTAGTGAACGTTTTATCTCCAAATGAGTCATTTATCGAAGGAAATTCACTTTGAGATGGGCTTCTGACTTGCTCAGATTTGAATGTGATGTTAGTATCCGCGCTCGCTTAAGCATGAACTCGTTTATGCCTAAGCTTTACCACATACTCAAGGTCGCATTGAGGTGTGAAGTTAATTTTTACTAATTTGAGAGTAAAACTATGAAATTTGAAGCAGTAGTACGTACTGAACTAGGTAAAGGTGCGAGCCGCCGCCTACGTCACGCTGGTAAATTCCCAGCTGTAATCTACGGTGGCGAAGCAGCAGCTGTAGCTATCGAACTTGTTCACGCTGACGTGATCAACCAAATGGATAAGCCTGAATTCTACGAAACAATCACTCTAGTGATTGACGGCGCAGAAGTTAAGGTTAAGCCGCAAGACGTTCAACGTCACGCGTTCAAGCCTAAAGTTGAGCACATGGACTTCATCCGTATCTAATTCCCTACCAAGGAATAAGATTGGATTAATCCAGCCTTCTGCATAGAAAAGATAATCGATCTTACCAGTCGAGAAATCTCGAAATTCGAAACCCCGATGCTACCAACATCGGGGTTTCACCGTTTTTGAGCCCTCAAAAACGCCTCAAATCTCGCGCAATAGACTGAAAATAATCAATTTTCCTCTTCCCCACTTTATCCCAGTCTTGCTGGGGTGGACGAAAGGTGGACTTATACAATTGTTTTTCTAATGCAAAGACTAGACCGCTTTTTCGCTAGGCTTCGCACACTCACTTTTCAAAACATAACACTCAGCCTCCCTGCCCAAAAATCATGGATTCGATTCCGAATTAGCGAATAAAGAAGAGTAATATTAAGATGGTTGTAGCAGTTTGCCTTGGAAGGTTATCGTACATTTACAAGGTCAGCGGCCTGAATACCCGACTTTCCTTAGGCTTTTCTTTCTAGAGCGTTCGTAATGTCTTTTTTTGAGTTCCTCTGAAAGGCGTTCGAATTGTTTTGGTACAACCAAACCTTCCTCGCACATTTGCATGAGCTGGATAAATGCTCGGCTTCGAGAATGGTCATCAAAAATAAGCTTCATTTGCTTTTGAGATTCTTTGGAGTATTCGCACATAAAGTGAAACCTTTCCGCTACAGATTCTGATTCATCAGTAATCGCTTTGATGGCTTCATCTAGCTGACGAGTACAAAACAGTTGCGCAGCTTCACTCTTTATATCGCAAAAATTTTCCAATCAGACTCTTTGATATTCATACAGACCTCCACCAAGTGTTACTTCTTAGGGTAGGACGTTACGGCGTTTAAAGGACGTGACCGACACGATTACCCAATAGTAAACCAGAGCGCTATTAACACGAAATCCAATCTTGAGCAGAAAGGAAGGGCCAGTATTAGGCTGCTTTAAACGCCTGTAGGGATATTTCCAAAGTCTAGTTTGATATTAATTCCACTAATTTAGATTTCGCTTGATGCTAAGAAATACAGGCATAAAATTTGGCTAGAGGTACATATAAGAATCCGCCTTAAATGCTTGTCATGGCGCAACTTGCAACATCTGTGGCGATTTACTACAATATAAATACAAACTAAATTAGGAGACATATTATGGCTACTGCAAGTGTACGTATTGACCAAGATCTTTTTGATAAGGCAGCGATAATGGCTAAAGCACTAAACCGCACTACACCAAAACAAATTGAGCACTGGGCTAAAATCGGGAAAATGATGGAAGACAACCCTGATCTACCTTATGAGTTCGTAAAGCAAGCAGTCATAGCAAAAGCTGAGAAGGAAGCCGGTAAATTAGAGGCTTACTCTTTTGACTAAGATTACCAACATTCTTCAGACACCTAATTTTAAGAAGGCGGTCAAGAAATTACACAAGAACCAAAAAACGGATCTAGATAATGCTATTCGAGCCCTTATAGAAGATCCGCATCTTGGTGAGCAGAAGAAAGGTGACCTGTTTTTCTTGAGAGTGCATAAATTCAAGATGGTTAAGCAATTAACATTGCTCGGTTATAGCTATGAAGATGGTACTGTAACTCTCGAACTAATGGCTCTCGGCTCACACGAAAACTTTTCTCGAGATATGAAGAAAATATATTGATTCCATGTGATCGAAAATATCCTTTCCCGCCTGACCCATACTTGTTTGCTGAACGAAGCCGCTACGCGGCAGAGTAAAACAGCTACCATCCATACTCTTGTAACGCTATAACTCTCCTTATGAACAACACCTTACTAACCTTAAACTGCAAGGTAAACGACCTGCAACTATTGATGCCTATTCTCGTGCGGTTCATCGAAAGGCATTTGATAATAAGGAGAATGGCATCAACCAAAATAGAGGAGCTGTAACGACGAAAGAAACGAAAAATAGCTAACTGGTTGATAAGATTGCCATCGCAACCTTATCTTGGCCTCGCTTGCCTTGAGAAAAACCTCAAAGCGATGTGCCCTTAAAGTTCAATCGTACAATTTACTTAATAAAGTGGCTTCGGGCTTGTTCAACACTTGGGATTTAGTGTTGGCTGCGCAACACCTTAATCCTTATTTGTTATGCCTGTCCTAAAACGCGCTCAATAAAAGCTGACTTTTTTCGACGATACTCTTCGTGAGCCCAACCTGTACAAGACATTTTGAGTTCATTGTATTGTTGAACTAACTCAGGGCTTCTACGGAGCTTGTCCCTAAACTTTACAAAGAAGTCAAATTCTGAGCCATTCGCTACAACTTGAAAAGCGACATCTTCACCTGAGCTGTTTTCTAACATGCAAAGCTCTGGAGTTCTTAACGTATTGGATTTTTCGTTGAAGCCTAAAGTAGAAAGTAACTTCACTGCTTTTTCTAGCTCGTTACCGTTAACACCAACAAGTATGTCTAGGTCTCCCTTAGATACAGTATTAGGGATAGAAGATGCCCCAATATGCTCAATTGTTGCGCCTGGAAGTAAAGCGGCTATCTGAAGTTCATACTTACGATAGAGATTTGCACAAGAGACCTGATAGTCATCTGCTTTGTAAAATTGCATATTTTCTCCCAAAAGGTATAACGAATGACATGGATTCCCCCTACCGAGGATCTGCCACACTGATGTGGTACTTAATTGCACCGAAGGCACCATGTCTGATTATTCTTATTTCTGCGGTATCGACCTAGCTAAAAACCACTTTAGCCTTCATGCCGTAGACCAAAATGGTAAAGTCTTACTTCATAAGTCAGTAACCCGCTCTAAACTGCTGATCCCATACTCGCTTGTTAGTTGCCCTTGCTCTACTCCAGTGCTAACATTTGACACACGTCAATTTAGGAGTTACTCATGGATACTAGAATTCAATTTCGCGTTGATGACGAAGTTAAACGTTTAGCTCAGCAAATGGCAGAGAGCCAAGGACGCACACTCAGCGACGCTTGCCGTGAGCTTACGGAGCAAATGGCTGAACAACAACGAAAAACATTATCTCATGACACTTGGTTAGCTGAACAAGTTAACCTAGCATTTGAGAAGTTTGACTCAGGAAAAGCTTCATTTGTTGATCATGACTCAGCAAAAACAAGAATGGCAGACCGAAAAGCTAAGATTCGCAGCCGAGAACAACAATGATTTTATGGGAAGAAGAATCACTTAATGATCGTGAGAAGATCTTTGAGTTTCTTTATGATTTCAGCCCTGACGTGGCAGAAAAAACTGACGAAATTATCGAAGCCAAAGTAGAAAATTTACTTGAGCAACCACGAATGGGAGTTCAACGTGTTGGTATTCGAGGACGATTACTAATTGTTCCTGAAATCTCTATGGTCGTTTCGTACTGGGTTGATTGCCCAGCAGTGCGTGTCATGCGAGTTCTACACCAGAAGCAGAAATTCCCTACCGACTGATTATAATCAGTGGGCGAACTAACGAATGACACGCCCCCATTCAGAGGATTTACCACAGTTATGTGGTACTTAATTGCACCGAAGGTGCAAGGTCTGATTATTCTATTAAAAACAGCTAACTGGTTGATAAGATTGCTATCGCAACCTTATCTTGGCCTCGCTCGCCTTGAGAAAAGCCTCAAAGCGATGCGCCCTTCAAACTAAATTACACAATTTACTTAATAAAGTGGCTTCGGGCTTGTTCAACACTCGGGATTTAGTGTTGGCTGCGCAACACCTTAATCCTTATTAGTTATGTGCGTAACTCGCTCAGGAACGCCTTTGCTTTTTTAGGGCTTGTTATTCTTACAAATTTGATATGACTATACTTTGGATCGTTAAGTAGTTCTGTGTAACGAGACCGATTTTTACTGTACGTTTTCAGCGTCCAAAGAATGATAGAGTCTTTGCTAAGAAAAGACTTTCTGAACGACTCAACATTACCTGTTTTATCCCATAATTCCTGCTTGGTCACTGTACGAACTAAAGCCCTTTTCACAGCTTGAAACAACGTTCTTACAAAGGAGTAATCAACCCAAACAATGGTATCTACTCTGTTCCATTTTATTTCAGCAGTTCGGTTGTAGTTACCATCAAGAACCCAATGCTCGGCGCCTAACCTATCAGCTAAATTAGCGAAAAACTCTTCATCTGAAGATTCTTGCCAATTGGGCTTCCAGAATATGGCATCCATTTCTACATAAGGGTACTTTAGCTCACTCGCAAGCCGGCGACTGAAAGTACTTTTTCCACTACCACTAGTGCCTATTACATTGATTCTTTTCATCGCCTGACCTGATTTTTTGCCTTAGCACATAACCCCAAATTCAGGTGTGAACAACGCTAACACCTTACCTAAAGCATTGTGCCATAAACGCTAAACTGACTTGAAGTAAGGACACCAAGCGTTGTGAATCACTCTTAAATTGTTTGTTGAACGAAGTCGCTGCGCGGCAGAGTAAAGCGAGTGCAAGCCATACTCTTGTAACACCATCACACTGATGGTCGTTCACAGGAGTAATCCCATGAAACCCGATGACTTAAAACGCTACAACACCCTTTATGAACAACACCTTACCAGCCTAAAGCTGCAAGGTAAACGACCTGCGACCATTGATGCCTATTCTCGTGCGGTTCGTCGAAAGGCATTTGATAATAAGGAGAATGGCATTGACGAAAACAGAGGAGATGTGACGACGAAAGAAACGAAAAAAAGCTAACTGGTTGATAAGATTGCTATCACAACCTCATCTTGGCCTCGCTCGCCTTGAGAAAAGCCTCAAAACGGTGCGCCCTTCAAGTTCAATCGTACAATTTACTTAATAAAGTGGCTTCGGGCTTGTTCAACACTCGGGATTTAGTGTTGGCTGCGCAACACCTTAATCCTTATTAGTTAGTTAAATTTAAGCAGGCTACTCTACAAACTTGCAAATATTTATTGAGTAGTCTTTTCTGTCTATTGAAGTGACATACGTTTTATCTAGAAGCCCTTTACTTTTGATAATTCCGATCAAATCTCTCTTCTTATTAGGATCCATTTTTTCACCAATAATAACTCTGGAGATACACGATTTGTCATATGTGTTTTTTTGTTCTGCACATATTAGCCTCAACTCTTCTTCGTAGCTCCAGTCAAGATGTTTGGAAAACAACATTCTATCGGCATATAGTGGTTTACCGCTATCAATTGTCTCTTTAATATAGTTATCAAAGTTGAGAGCTGTGTAGTTCATAAGCGTATACCCACCAAAAGATGAACTTGCTTTACTAGCAATCGAGGCCAAAAGAGGATCTAGGTAAAACTCGATAACAAAACCTCTCAAACCATTAGTATAGTGTGACCACATTAACCTATTCTCAAGCGGTTGTGTATTTGCATCATGAGCTAAACTATGAAACTTGTTATTTTGTTTCTTGTTTATAATATCAAGTACAATAACATTGAGTGCGCTAGCCACTTCATCGAATTTTTCGACGACCAATTTTTCTAGTTGCTTATCGCTAAAGTCACTAATCGAATAACTTTTAGCAGGAGATTCTGGATCTCCAAATGTGATTCCAGAGTTACTAAGAAGGAATGACTTTAGTTGCTGATGAGAAAGCTTAGTAAAGTTAAAATCGCCTTCCTTGACTACTAATTCAAATGGATCATTAAAACGATCGAGTTCACTAAACCAAAGGTAGTCTTGACTGAAACCCTCAATATTGTATTTAGCATCGCTTAAAAACCTATAAACCTTATCTATTTTTTCTATATCTTTTTTTAACTTTTCTTCCATTGTGTCCTATTGACCTTTTTAACGCTTAAGTATTTATCCGTTGTCGTAGCACAATGGATAAATACCTGTTGGACTTGGCCGCTTCTATCTATGGAATTTGCTTTTTAGGACTGACTTGCGCTCCACTCTTATCATTAAGACCGGTACCCGTCAGTGGTTCATTTTC
>NZ_JBFRQW010000029.1:0-7791 GCF_041472735.1 Vibrio sp. 10N.261.46.E11 | reverse complement strand
CCTAGCTTGTTAAAAACCTCGATAACTTCGTTAGAATTTTTGATTGTAGAATAACTACTTATCGAAAAATTCTGCCTTGTTCTCAAGCTTTTTTCCTACGCTATGTTTGATCACTTACTTACTGTGATTGGTATAAAACCTTAGCGACCAATGAATACTGAACAATAAAAAAGGGAGAATGCGTTGGCATTCTCCCATTTTATTAACGATTGATTACGCTTCTACGGTTAAAACACCAAGTGTTAAACGACTAGAAACGCGAATCGAATTAGTCTTCTAGATCACCACAAAAGCGGTAGCCTTCACCGTGAATCGTCGCGATGATTTCTGGTGTGCCAGAAACCGATTCAAAGTGCTTACGGATACGACGGATTGTTACGTCTACAGTACGATCGTGTGGCTTAAGCTCACGGCCAGTCATCTTCTTAAGAAGGTCTGCACGTGTTTGGATCTTACCTGGGTTCTCACAGAAGTGAAGTAGAGCACGGAACTCTGAACGTGGTAGCTTGTAGCCTTCGCCATCTGGGCTAACCAGAGAACGACTGTTGATATCTAGTACCCAACCGTTGAACTCGTACTTCTCAACGCTACGCTTTTCTTCTTGAACAGAGCTTGTGCTCATTGAACGGTTAAGAAGGTTGCGTGCACGGATAGTCAGTTCACGAGGGTTGAAAGGCTTAGTGATGTAGTCATCTGCGCCGATCTCTAGGCCAAGGATCTTATCAACTTCATTATCACGACCAGTTAAGAACATAAGCGCTACATTTGCTTGCTCACGCAGTTCACGCGCAAGTAGTAGGCCATTCTTACCTGGAAGGTTGATGTCCATAATTACAAGGTTAACTTGGTTATCAGATAGCACTTGGTGCATCTCTTCACCGTCGCTAGCCTCAAAAACAGCATATCCCTCTGCTTCAAAAATACTCTTTAGAGTGTTACGAGTTACTTGCTCATCTTCAACGATAAGAATCTGCGGGGTTTGCATTTGGCGGTACCTAAATTTGTGACGAAACTGTGCTAATAGAATAAATTCTAGGCAAAAACATAACATACAGGTAATGTATTTTTGATGATAACTTAAAGTTTTCAAAAAAACACTTACTTCCAGCTATCTGCCTTCCTTGAAGTATTGCCCAGTAACGTAGATCCAGTACGCCTTTCAATCATTCTTTTAGTGATTGCAACGGATTCTATAATGTTAACAGCATGCTAACAACGCGAGAATGTTAATTCCATTCACTTTGTTGATTTACATCAATTGCCGTATCGCAACAAACTTTAATAGTATGGCTACAACTTAACCAGTGTTATGGTGATTATTTAGCATCAAAACCAGAATGGTTATTCGAGATAGTTCTCACATCTCGCATGCTAAAGACCTGATTATGAACCAAGGAAGCGGAAAGCTGTCCTTAGAGTCTAGTCGATAAATATGCTCAATCAACTTTAATTAATGATTAAATTGAGCATAGAACAATGAAAACAAAGGATTAATTTTAATAACATCTAAAAGCATAGAGGTAAGCCTGACTTAACAGGTAGCGCCTTACTCACGGAGGATATATGCACGATATAACACCCGACTTGTGTGATGAGTTTGAAAGCAAAGTCACCCTACTTAACCTTCCATTGCAGAACTTCGGTCAACGTGGTGCGTTCTGGGGAAAAATTGTAACAGTTCGTTGTTATCACGATAATTCCAAGGTTCGCGAGGTTTTAGAGACCGACGGCAGCGGTAAAGTGCTGGTTGTTGACGGAAATGGCTCGTGCCAAAAAGCACTGCTTGGTGACCAGCTCGCTATTCTTGCAATAGAAAATGGTTGGGAGGGCGTGATTGTTAATGGTGCTGTGCGGGATGTTGGCATGATGTCGCAAATGGACTTGGGTGTTCAGGCGCTAGGTGCATCACCATTTAAAACCGAGAAGCGTGGTGTTGGGCAAGTGAATGTGACGCTCTCTATACACAATCAACTGATTCAGCCCGGTGATTACATTTATGCCGATTGGAATGGTGTCTTAATTTCAACGGAATTGTTGATTGAATCTTAACGGGCTTATCAAGAAAGAAGTGGGATAGATTAGAAGCGAAACCCTAATCCTACCTCAACACCTTGTTGCCACTCTTCATAATCAAGGGTGGCATGCATATCTAGATTGTCGGTTAGCTGCACGCGGCTGGAAAGCTCTGCGGCTACCGATTTCTCATTGTCTTCGGTTTCATTGTTATAGGTGTGTAGAGAGCTGTTGAAAGAGACTCTTTCAGAAAACTGATAACTGACACCACTCAAGAATCCACTCTCATATTTCAGTGCAGCAGTGTTGATTCGTGTACCGACATAAAGATCCACATCAGAAAACAAGCTATAGGAATAACCACTGTCTACTGTCCAAGTATCAAAGCTTTCAGTTGATGCACTTTGCGTGGAGATAAAAAACTTATGAGAAGAGCGATCTATTTGACCGGGTAATAGAGGCAGGTCGCTTAATAGGGGTAAGCTGTTCGCTGAACAAACAACAGGCACAGCAAAGGCTAAAAGAATAAGTAATCTCTTCATTTACCACTCCTGATGTCATTATTATTGTTTTTCGAACGTTATTGTTTAATTAAAGCACAGAATTTGTACGTTCGCTGCACAATCGATATAGCATTTTGTTATGACTATATATGCAACTACCTGCCTTTTCTTGATGAGTTAATCCAGTCTCTGAATATCAGGTTGATGCAGGGTGTTTTATCCCTTAAATGACGGTTTGCTCTGAAAAACGGTGTGAATGTAAAAAAAACGCAACTTTTCATTGACGTCTAGTGGTAAAAATTGATACACGTAGAGTAAAGCACAAGCAGAGAATTTGATATGCAGCACGTAAGCCACCTAGTAATGACCACCACCATTATTACCGACATTAACATTGTTGGGGCAGGCTGCTAAGTAACGGATTTTAAAAAAAAGGCCTGTATCCAACAAGATACAGGCCTTTTTTTGTACCATTTTTATGACTTATGGAGAAAGGGATGCGCGTTTTAAAGTTTGGAGGTTCATCATTAGCTGATGCAGATCGTTTTTTACGAGCAGCAGATATCATCGCTAATAATGCCCAGCAAGAAGAGCTAGCCGTTGTACTATCGGCTCCAGGAAAAACAACAAATAAGCTGGTTGCTGTTATTGAAGCAGCACTGAAAAATGGTGAAGCAGACGTACAGATTGCCGAGATCGAATCATCATTCGCTGCATTGTTTACAGAGATTCAAGCGGTATTGCCGTCAGTTGATGGCGCTGCGTTTCAAGAGCAGGTTGATACCTCTCTTGCTCAACTTAAGCAGTTCGTGAATGGTATTAACTTACTGGGCATGTGTCCGAATCACGTAAATGCTCGCATCATTAGTAAAGGTGAGCGAGTTTCAATCCAGCTAATGAAAGCGGTGCTGGAAGCGAAAGGCCAACCAGCAAGTCTGATTGACCCTGTGGAATACCTCTATGCTCAAGGTGACCACCTTGAAGCGATGGTTGATGTGGATATTTCTACACATAACTTCCGTCAATCGCCACTTCCACAAGGTCACGTAAATATCATGCCGGGCTTTACTGCCGGTAATGAAAAAGGCGAGCTAGTAACGCTTGGCCGTAATGGGTCAGACTACTCAGCTGCAGTTCTAGCGGCATGTCTGCGTGCTGACTGTTGTGAGATCTGGACTGACGTCGATGGTGTTTACAACTGTGACCCACGCTTAGTGGATGATGCCCGTCTTCTTAAATCACTTAGCTACCAAGAAGCGATGGAGCTTTCTTACTTCGGTGCTTCAGTTCTACACCCGAAAACAATCGCACCTATCGCACAATTCCATATTCCTTGCCTAATCAAAAACAGCTTCAACCCACAGGGTGCAGGTACTTTGATTGGCCAAGACACTGGCGAAGATAACCTAGCGATCAAAGGCATCACTACGCTAAGTGACCTAACCATGGTTAACGTATCAGGCCCGGGCATGAAGGGCATGGTAGGCATGGCGAGTCGTGTATTCGGCGCGATGTCTTCTGCAGGCGTTTCTATCGTCCTTATTACTCAATCTTCTTCAGAGTACAGCATCAGCTTCTGTATTGAATCGGCTGACAAAGTGAAAGCGAAGCAAGTGTTGTCAGACGCGTTTGAACTTGAACTTAAAGATGGCCTATTAGAGCCCGTTGAGTTCATGGATGATGTTGCGATTGTGACGCTGGTGGGTGACGGTATGCGTACATCACGTGGCGTTGCTTCTCAGTTCTTCTCTTCTTTAGCTGAAGTGAACGTTAACATCGTTGCTATTGCTCAAGGCTCTTCAGAGCGTGCTATCTCTGCGGTTATCCCTGAAGATAAAATCTCAGAAGCAATCAAAGCGTGTCACGAAAACCTATTCAACTCTAAGCACTTCCTTGACGTATTCGTTGTTGGTGTTGGCGGTGTTGGTGGCGAACTTGTTGACCAGATCCAACGTCAGCAAGGCAAATTGGCTGAAAAAGGCATAGTGATTCGCGTATGTGGTTTAGCAAACAGCAAAGGCTTGTTGCTAGATAGCGACGGTCTACCGCTAGAGCAGTGGCGTGACCGTATGTCGAGTGCGACTGAAGAATTCAGCCTAGCGCGTTTAGCGGCACTTGTTCAACGTAACCACATCATCAACCCAGTATTGGTTGACTGTACGTCTAGCGAAGGTATTGCGGCGCAGTACGCTGATTTCCTAGCGGCTGGTTTCCACGTGGTAACACCAAACAAGAAAGCAAATACAGCAAGCATGGCTTACTACCATCAGCTTCGTGAAGTGGCACGTAACTCTCGTCGTAAGCTGATGTATGAGACAACAGTAGGCGCAGGTTTACCGGTAATCGAAAACCTACAGAACCTAATCTCTGCAGGTGATGAACTTGAGAAGTTTAACGGCATTCTTTCTGGTTCACTGTCTTATATCTTCGGTAAGCTTGATGAGGGTATGACACTCAGCCAAGCAACCAACATTGCTAAAGATAACGGCTTCACTGAGCCGGATCCTCGTGATGATCTGTCTGGTATGGATGTGGCGCGTAAGCTGCTTATTCTTGCTCGTGAAGCAGGCATGGCACTTGAGCTTGAAGATGTTGAAGTTGACCAAGCATTGCCACCGGGTTTTGATGATTCAGGTACGGTTGACGAGTTCATGGCTCGCTTGCCAGAAGCGGATGCATACTTCAAAGAGCAGTCAGCTATCGCAGCAGAAGAAGGCAAAGTCCTTCGTTATGTGGGTGAGATCGCTGAAGGTAAATGTAAGGTTTGTATCGCAGCTGTTGATGGCGATGACCCAATGTTTAAGATTAAAGATGGCGAGAACGCTTTGGCATTCTACAGCCGTTACTACCAGCCAATCCCACTCGTTCTGCGTGGCTATGGTGCAGGTACTGAAGTTACAGCAGCTGGCGTATTCTCTGATGTGATGCGTACTCTTGGTTGGAAATTAGGAGTTTAGGAATGAGTTCAAGTGATATGGATGTTGTCGTTTATGCTCCTGCATCAATCGGTAATGTCAGTGTAGGTTTTGATGTGTTGGGGGCCGCTGTGTCTCCAGTGGATGGCACATTGCTTGGTGACCGAGTAATGGTTAAAGCCGGTGATGAACCATTCTCGCTAAAAACAGCAGGCAGCTTTGTTTCTAAGTTGCCAACTGAAACCAAAGAAAATATTGTCTACGACTGCTGGGTTGTGTTCTCTCGCGAGTTAGACAAGAAAGGTATCTCAGTTAAGTCTCTAGAGATGACGCTAGAGAAGAACATGCCTATCGGTTCTGGTTTAGGGTCAAGTGCATGTTCAATTGTCGCAGCACTTGATGCCTTGAACCGTTTTCATGGCCAACCGTTGAATGAAACTGAACTGCTTGCTCTGATGGGTGAAATGGAAGGTAAGATTTCAGGTGGCATACATTACGATAACGTTGCGCCATGTTACCTTGGTGGTGTGCAGCTTATGCTTGAAGAATTAGGCATTATTAGCCAAGAGGTTCCATGTTTTGATGACTGGTATTGGGTAATGGCGTATCCGGGCATCAAGGTTTCAACGGCCGAAGCGCGAGAGATTTTGCCTTCTCAGTATCGCCGTCAAGATGTGATTGCCCATGGTCGTCATTTAGCTGGCTTTATTCATGCTTGTCACTCTGGTCAGCCAGAGCTAGCCGCTAAGATGATCAAAGACGTGATTGCTGAACCATATCGTGAGAAACTGCTTCCAGGGTTTGCTGATGCGCGCAAATATGCAACGTCAGCAGGAGCATTAGCTACTGGAATTTCTGGTAGTGGCCCTACGCTATTTAGCATTTGCAAAGAACAAGATGTCGCCGAGCGTGTTGCACGCTGGTTAGAACAAAACTACGTACAAAATGAAGAAGGATTCGTCCACGTTTGTCGCTTAGATAAGCAAGGTTCGATCGTTACAGGAAGTGAGTTATGAAGCTGTACAACATCAAAGAAAACGATGAGCAAGTCTCTTTTGGCCAAGCCGTTCGTCAAGGTCTAGGTCGTAATCAAGGTCTATTTTTCCCATCAGAGCTGCCTAAGTTCGATGACATCGATGCACTACTTGCCGAGGACTTTGTCCCTCGTAGTTCAAAGATTCTTTCTGCTCTCATTGGTGATGAGTTACCAAAAGAACAGATTGATCAACTAGTGGATGCGGCATTCCAATTCCCAGCCCCGATCAACCAAGTGAAAGACGGTGTTTACGCACTTGAACTGTTTCACGGTCCAACGTTAGCATTTAAAGATTTCGGTGGCCGTTTTATGGCTCAATCTTTAGCTGCGGTTTCTGATGGTGGTCAAATCACAATCTTAACGGCTACATCGGGTGATACTGGTGCGGCGGTTGCGCATGCTTTCTATGGCATGGAAAACATCAACGTTGTTATCTTATACCCGAAAGGCAAGATCAGCCCACTGCAAGAAAAGCTATTCTGTACGCTAGGTAAGAACATCCACACTGTCGCGATTGATGGCGATTTTGATGCGTGTCAGGCATTAGTAAAAGACGCGTTTGACGACGCTGAACTGCGCAAAGAGATTGGCTTGAACTCAGCAAACTCAATCAACATTAGCCGTTTGATGGCTCAGATCTGTTACTACTTTGAGGCGGCTTCTCAGCTAACCAAAGAGCAACGTGAAAATCTGGTTATCTCTGTACCAAGTGGTAACTTTGGTAACCTAACGGCTGGTCTATTAGCGAAAGCGCTAGGCTTACCGGTTAAACGCTTCATTGCAGCAACCAACGAAAACGACACGGTTCCTCGTTACCTAGAAACAGGTCAATGGGATCCAAAACCGACCATTGCGACAACGTCGAACGCGATGGACGTAAGCCAACCAAATAACTGGCCACGTATCGAAGAGCTTTGCCAACTGAAAGGTTGGGGCTTAGATACACTAGGCAAAGGTAAAGTATCTGACGAGCAGAGCGCTGAGTCAGTTCGCGACCTAAAAGCACAAGGTTACCTGTGTGAACCTCATGGTGCGATTGCTTACCGTCTATTGGAAGAGCAATTGCAAGAGAATGAAACTGGCTTGTTCCTGTGTACAGCACACCCAGCGAAATTCAAAGAAGTGGTTGATGACATCTTAGGTACGGATATCGAACTGCCTGGCCCGCTAGCAAAACACGCGGCAATGGAGTTGTTGTCTGAAGATCTTGATAACGATTTTGAAGCGCTAAAAGCAGTGCTCCGTCGAGTTCAACCGTAACGTCCATTTGTTTTTCGAACAAATAAAAACGGCGCTCAATGAGCGCTAATGCCGATCAGTTAGA